>NZ_AMPO01000005.1:0-95000 GCF_000302455.1 Methanobacterium formicicum DSM 3637 | reverse complement strand
CAGGTATATCAACCATAGATGGAATGAACACCCTGGTACGTGGACAGAAATTACCTATCTTCTCTGGATCAGGTTTACCACACAACGAACTGGCTGCCCAGATAGCAAGACAGGCTAAGGTGTTAGCCGAAGAATCAGAGTTTGCAGTTATATTTGCAGCCATGGGTATTACCCACGAAGAAGCAAACTACTTCATGCGTGACTTTGAACGAACCGGAGCACTAGAACGGGTTACCGTGTTCATGAACCTGGCTGACGACCCTGCAATTGAAAGGATCATCACCCCCCGTATGGCATTAACCACCGCAGAATACTTCGCCTTCGAACATGACATGCACGTGCTGGTTATACTAACTGATATGACCAACTATGCAGAAGCTTTGAGGGAAATTTCAGCTGCTCGTGACGAAGTACCTGGACGTAGGGGTTACCCTGGTTACATGTACACTGACCTTTCCAGTTTATATGAAAGGGCAGGACGTATAACTGGTAAAGAGGGTTCCATCACCCAGATGCCTATTCTGGTGATGCCTCAGGACGATATCACTCACCCTATTCCAGATTTAACCGGTTACATCACTGAAGGACAGATCGTTTTAAGCAGGGACCTGCACCGTAAAGGTATTTATCCACCAGTAGATGTGCTGCCATCCCTATCTCGACTTATGAGTGGGGGAATTGGTGAAGGACAGACCCGTGAAGATCACAGTGGTGTGTCTGACCAGCTTTACTCAGCATATGCTGAAGGACGTGACCTCAGAGACCTGATGGCTGTGGTCGGTGAAGAAGCTCTTACCGAGCGTGACCGTAAATTCCTGGCATTTGCCGATGGTTTTGAAGGTAAATTCATCACCCAGAGCAGGGACGAAGACAGGTCAATCCAGGAAACCCTGGACCTTGGTTGGGAGTTAATGAGCTTACTACCCGAAGCAGAGCTTAAGAGGGTACGGGCAGAACACATTCCCAAGTATCACCCTGACCACAAATAACCCCCTTCCTATTTTTTTAGGAGGGATAAAAGAGGGATAAAATGGCACAAGAAATGATAGAAGGCATCAATCCAACACGGATGGAACTTCTAAAACTAAAACAGCGTGAAAAACTCGCAGTCAAAGGGCACAGTCTCCTTAAAGAGAAACGAAACGCCCTGATCATGGAGTTTTTCAACATCCTGGAAAGGGTTAAAGGATCCCGTGACGAAGTCACCGAGAAACTGCAGGAAGCCTACCAGGACTTAACAGCTGCCCAGGTAATGATGGGTGATCTGTCTGTTAAGAAAGCTGCCATGTCCGTCACTGAATCTGTGGAATTAGACATTGATTCCCGGAGTGTTATGGGAGTGGTGGTACCAGTAATAGAATCAGAAATCACCAAAAGAACCATGGTAGAACGTGGTTACGGCTTCATGGATACTTCAGTTAAGTTAGATGAAGCTGCCAGGAAATTCGAAGAATCTCTACAACTTATCATTGAACTGGGAGAGATCGAAAAGACCATTATGTTACTGGCTGGTGAAATTGAATCTACCAAGCGGCGTGTGAATGCTCTGGAACATATTATCATTCCAAGGCTGGAGAACACCGTTAAGTACATTGAAATGCGCTTGGAAGAAATGGAAAGGGAAAACTTCGTCAGGTTGAAAATGATCAAAAAGACCATGGAAGAAGCTGAGGAGGCCCTTTAATGGTTAGAATAATAACCCGACTGGACCAGGTTAAAAAAGAGCAAAAAAAACATGCCAAACCTGCCATTGACTTCGAGATGGGAAACATCTCCGGAAAAGTTAGGGCAATAATTGCCGCTGAAGAAAAGGAGTTCAAGGCAGGGGAAACCAAACCAGTCCAGATCAAAAAGATCGACATCAACGCTAACCACATCTGTTTCATCAGCGCTTACGGTACCAACAAGTACGGACACACCATGGCTGTAGGCGAAGAAACATACCTTCCCATAAGCATGGAACGAACAGCAGACCATGCACTTTTTGCAGCAGCACTGGACTACCAAGTGGAAAAAGATGATTTATTAGGTATTTTAATACTCTTACCTGTGGAATTAAACTTCTAAAAGGCAAGTTCTACCAGATAAGAATATATTACCTGATAAAATATCTCTATTTTTTTTAAATCTCATTTTTTTTAAAAATTTTAAAAATTCATTAATATTTAAACCATTACCAAAAAATTCTATTCTTAAGAGTTTACTACAAATGGTTTCTATTCTAAATGGTTTATACCCCAAATATCTTTCAAAATGGAATAAATTTACCTAAAAAGTTAAAATAAAATTCTAAAAATAGTTTAAAACCAGTTTAAACTCCAAATAATCTATTTTTAATATAGTTATTTAGTGGTTCTTTAGCCTCTTCTATCTGTAGTAACAGATCATCCAACATGTATTTAACATTATAATAAGATTGCAGAGATTCATTATATTGTTTTTCCAGTTTTTTAATTTCTTTAACCTTGGATTTTCTCCTAACTTTTGAAACAATACCTGGTGATTTGCCACCAGCATAATCCACGTTGATCTTGCGTTTTCTTTCTAAAAAATCAAGTTCTATATTTTTAATGTCCTTCCGGATGCTTTTTTTAAGCTCCTTAAGGATCATCTCCCTTTCATTGAGTTCAGCCAGAATTCGTCTGGAATCAGCAATAGAATCAGCTTCCAAGTCAATAGTGGAGATTTCATCAATAGCACTATGGTAATCTTTTATTCTCATCTAAATGTACCTTTATAATAAACTGTTTTTCACGATTGACACTGATTTACATCATCAAATCCTAAATTACGAATTAAATCAGCTACATCCTAAATCAAAAGTTTAAACTCGCCAACACCTTAAATTAAGTGTTTGAAGCCACAAAATCTTAAATTAAGTTTAAAATACTGATATCTTAAATTAAGCGTTTATATTTACCAGTATCTTAAAAAGATCACCTTCAACTTCACATCGAGTTTCAAAGTCATCATGCTCCTTTTCTATTTCCCTAAGCTTGTAAAGTACATTGGTAATGGAGTAAGTTTTGAAGACCCCAGTTTGGTTATCGGGTTTTGATGAAATAAGTAGGATTAGAACATGATTCCCCTCCACCACCACATTGTAGTTTATGCCATTAATGTAGATGGTGTCAGATAAGCGAAGTAAGAGTTTAATATGTTTAACAGAAAGTCCACTTTTACTGATTACTTCTTTGATCTTATCATTTTCCCGGCACTGTTCAATATCGATATCCACTTATAATCCCCACCATAGTTTAAGAATTAAATCTAATAGAATGTTTACCCAAATCTAAAGAAATGTTTATTCAACAATTCTCCGATCTGTGAACAATTCTATTAATCTATTAATAGTATATTCCCCCCAAATATATTCTTAACTATGATGATGATCATCTTTACTAATGATCGTTATTCCCAGTTCGGAGTGTTTTACATGAGGCGAGGAGATCAAAATCAGAATGATAGACTCTTAAAAAAACAGATCATGGTCTTAAATCGTCACATTCCCCGGCGAAGGAAAACCTTAAAAGAGCTTTTAGAAGAAGATAGACCACATGTACTGGGGACCGATGGATCGCGGCATCGTTTCAAGAAAAATGAACTTAATAAAATCGCATCAATCATTCCAAAAACATCACAGGCGCAGTTAAAGCTACCCCTATATATTGAGATAAGTTCCGAGATGAGTGGTTCTAGAATTAAAGGAAAACTGGAATGCATGTTGGTATGTGAGATTCTGGGGAATGATTATTGTGGTGAAGAAATCTATATTTACCGGGGTGATGTAAGGGTAGTTAGAAGAGAGTTACCCACCACTTCACAGTACATTTTCCTGGTAAAATAAATACACATCCAAATTTTTTAATTAAATATTAACGAATCTAATCTGTGTTATAAACCATGACCAGAATGATATGGAATCTTACTCGGTAAACCATAACTTGAATCATCTACCCTTTGGGGAGTTGGATGACAAGATGACTAACTATTTTACCAGTGCTAAATCACACCACAATTTTAATGAAAAATAAAATAATAAATGGAATAAAAATAATTAAAGGATGAATTTAATGATGGGCCCTAAGAGTATATGGAAAATAATAAAATCATTTTATTATGACTTTTTATATGATTTTGATATAGAAGAGATAAAAAAAGACCCAGACAAAATGGCCAAGGTATCTATGTTAATATTTGGTGCCCAGATCCTGGTTACTGTACTGATTGTAATTGGAACCATTATCTTCATTTTATCAGTGGCATTTGGATAAAATTCAGTTAAAAAAGAGTTATACTTAAAAGTTCCAGCATAAAATTTTCAAGGATTTATAAGTTTGATTATAAGTGACCAGTTAAATTCCCTAATAAAAAAATCAACTTATAATACAACCACATAATAAGATCAATTAAATCCCAGGACCATGGGTTACAGCACTGTAAACCTTTTGAATAGTTTTTCTAGCTGAATATAGCGTATTTTCCATTATATCCCCTGAACTTAAAACTGTGACCATGGGTTCTCCTTTTTCAATTATCACTCCTGGAAATGGTAGGTCACAAACTCCAGGGAAGTTCAAATCACCCACCTGTGATCTTTCACTGGCATGGACCACCATCTTAACTGCAAACCTACTGGGAGGTGGAACTTTCACCAGGTGCCCCTGGCATGCTTCCAGGTGAGCGTGAGCCATATTCGTATCCATTGCTAGCTCTGCACATTCAAATGTTCCCTGCAGCCGGGGGTTGACTTCAATCACGTATAGTTCACCATTTTTTAATATGAAATCTACACCATTAGAGCCTATTAGGGATAGGTGGGCCACTACTTTTGAGGCAATTTCAGAGATTTTCATATCACCGGTGTAGGGGACGATGTTACCACAGTATCCAAAGGGCTCCTTCTGACCCAGCATGGTATCACCAATGATCTGGGTACTGGTGAGTATAGTACTGGCCTCATCTTCAGCAGATAGAACTGATGCACTGATATTTTCACCATCAATGAACTCCTGCATTATCCAGTCATGAGAGTTAATTTCTTCGGTTACACCTATTCCTCCAAGATCATGAACACCTTCTAGATCATGAACACCTTCTAGATCATGATCATTGAAAACTCGCACCCCATAACCACCTGCTCCAGATCGTGGTTTTAAAATAAATTTTTTAGCCGGTGCGTTCCTGGCAATTTCTGCAGCTTCATATATATCAGCAGGACGATGTGTTTCTGGAACGAGGAAATGTTTTTTAAGTTTCTGGTAAAGGAAAAATTTATCTTCAACCCCCTCAACATCCTTGTTTCCAATGATCTTGTGGCCTGGAAACCAGGAAGGAGATGATCCTGCACAAGAGATAATACCATCCACTTCATTTACCATTTTCATGGCCATTTCCTGGATAAGTTGAGGGTTGAAGCGTTGGGTAAATTTACCACAGGAAATGTGTGGTTTTTGATTTAATACTGATTCTACATGGTCCGCACAAGATCTTAGATCCATGGTTCCAAAATAATCAGCAGAGTAAACTTTGTATCCTAACTTTTTAAGTGAGCAAGCCACGGCACGGGTGTTTACACCCACTAAAAGAATTTTTTCCATGCGATCGCCCTTTAAAAGGTATAATTAAACTTTAGAATAAAAATAGTCCCGAGCGGAGTCGAACCGCCGTCGCCGGTTCCAAAGACCAGCAGGATTACCACTACCCCACGGGACTAAACATTAAAAAAGGCCGCAGTTGCAGCATTCTCCTTTTAGACTGAGGTGATATTTAAAGTTATCTACGATTTATTTAATGCAGATCAAATGGGTTAAAGTGACCCGGGTCTGGCTTTTTTATCACATTTTAACTTCAAACGGCAGCTCCGGCATTTACGTGGATTATTAGTGGCCATAAAATCCTTTTTCCCCACTAAAAGGTCTTGAACTCTATTAATTAGTGATATTATATCATTTTTTGACTTTTCATCGAAGTACGCGGCCCAGAATATATTATCAGTTCCCCTCTCCCTTAAAGCAGCAACTATTCTTCTTTCTTCTTTAATCATATCCTGGAAAGCCAGACAGTACCCTAAAACCTGGTTGATTGATGAAGAAAAGGCTTTTTTTCCCGGTTTATCATCAATAATGATGAACTCATCTGGAGTCATCCAAACTTCATCAATGTACCCTCTGATACCGTAACTGTGTGATATTACAGGGAGTTCCCGGGATAATAATTCCATAGTTCTGGATTCATCTAACATTTTTTCAAACGTAGTGGGTTCTGCGTCCTTTTTAAATTCCATCTCTAACCTGGCATGTTCCTGGGTCCCAACCACCATATTCCTAGTGGCTTTTACTTCAATACCCCTAACGTTTTCCAGGTATATGCTGTATTCGCAGTATCCCTGTTTATTCAACCAGCTTATAGGGAAGTTGTTGCGTCCTTCCATGATCATGACTTGTGATATTTCAGGATGGGGTTTGGATTTGGTTTTGGGCATTACAACACCAGAACTTGTTAAACACTCTCTTATTTTAATTTAACACTTAGTGAACATCTGCAAAAACTGCAAAAACACCGATTAATAGTTAAACCTTGTTAATGAATATTATGGCTTATTTAAATGGTTATTAAGGGCTTGTCTTGAACCATTAATAACATATTTAATGGACTGAATTATAGAACTAATAAATAATAATTTTAAAGGTAGAGTATTTGAAAAGTAATCAGAAGTCATTCTTCTTTTTCTTCCTCTTTCTTGGTAAGGCGGCTTTTGAGAACAGTCCATATATCTTTATCATCTTTATCTTCATTAACATCCTTATTTTTAATATTTTCATTATTTACTTCAATTTTATCAGATTTAGATGCTTTTTTAGCATCAGAAGATGTTTTACTTAATAAGGATTGTTCCATTTTAAGTTTTTCAGTAATATTTCTTTCCTTTTTCAAGGCGTTAATCAGTTTATCCCTATCACTTTCCAGGGTTTTGATCCGTTCTTCCAGATCTTTCTCCCTTCTACGGGTTTTATTATGTTTGCTAAATAATTCTTTATACGTTTTGGACAGTTTACTGTGTTTCCACTCAAGGTCAATAAAATCAGCTTCGTACTGTTCTAGCTTACTTTCATATTCATTTTGTTTACCGGAAAGATCCTTGAGTTCACCGTTTTCATCCACCAAATCTGCCAGATCATCTTGGGGTATGATGAACACTTCCATGCTGCAATCCAGGTTGTCTGATCGTTTCAAGGGAACCAGATACTGATTGTATTCATAGGTCTTCCTCTGACCCCCCACTGTTTTTTTGGTCTTTTTCTTATAGCACTTGACCGCAGATTTGACTAGCTTCACCATGTAAAAAAACACTCCTTTATCTATATCCCTATTGGTAAGACGGTCTTTTATAGTTGATGATGATAACACAACACCCCTAATCATCGAATGTTTATAACCATTATTTAATTAAAAATAAGCCAAAAACCGGTATTAATCTATAATCTTCCTCAAAACAGGATATAAAAAAAAATTAAACTCATATATTTTTTAGATTCCACTGGAAAAAGATTATTTTAAATTAATAACATTACATTATTCCCTGTGAAATTGAGTTAAAGACTTATCCACCACATCTTCTAGAGATAGCAAGACAATTAAGTTTATAGTCGAGTTATACATTATAATTAAGGAAGATAATTGAATATATTAATTTAAATGAAATATGAGGAAATTTATGAAAACTGATAAAAACATCCTGGGATATGACCGATTCCTGATGATGGCACTGCTTAAGGAGGGTCCACTTACACTGGAGGAACTGGATGATAAGACCGTTCTATTTTTGTCCCTTATATGGTACCAGCAGGTGCCTGAAAAAGATGAACCATTAATGGAAAGACTGTTTTTCACCTTATCTCATATGCGATCTGAGTTAGAGGATGAAAGAAAGGGTAAAAAAGTGGGTAAAACCGAAGATGAATGCAAAAAGCTTATTGATAAGGGATGGGTGAATCGAGATAATGGTCGTTATTCCCTGACTGATGAGGGGGAGAAAGAAGCCCAAGAGTTTGTTCAGAATATGGAAAAAAAAGCAGCTCTGGTACGGAAGAATTTCTTTAAACCTGACGCAGCAGCAAAAAACACTACAGTATTAGACGGATTTCTGGCTGTACTGAAATTAGGATCCGGGCTCATCAGTGGAAGTGTTGGGCTGACCGCAGATGGTACCGATGCCACCATGGACACCATTTCTGCATTTATGGTGTGGCTGGGCATTAAGTACCACAGAGAAACTCTCTCCACTCTCCTGGTAATATTCGGACTGTTCTTTGCTTCCATCAGTATCGGTTATGATTCTGTTACTCATCTTATAAGCGCCTTTTATGGGACACTGACCCCAATGGGTATGCCATATCTAGCTATAGTAGTAGAGGGAATAGCCATCATGGCAGCAGTTTTCCTGTTCTATTACCAGCGCTACGTTGGAAAAGTGAATTCCAATTTAACACTTATTTCCCAGTCAGTGGACTCTAAAAACCACATATTCATAGGTTTCTCCGTTATTGCCGGGGCGGTTTTCACTTTACAGGGAATCTATTTTGTAGACTCTCTAATTGCATTATTCATTTCCATTGGAATCTTCAAAGACGCTGTTGATTTGCTCAGAGAAGCTATTTCAGCCCGTAAAGGAGAAGAAGAAGATTATTCCCACTACAAACTTCCTCTGGAGGAATGTTGGGAAGGAAATAAAAAGATGGCATTCCAGAACTGGACCCTGTACATTCTGTGGACAGGAGATCGTAAAACCCGGGTGGAAATTATTTCTTCATTAGAATCTGCTTTCAATCCCCAAAACTATATTCCCGTACTTTCAGAGCTTAATGCCACTTGCAAAGAGACTCATGACTTCGAAGGAGGTTTTGAAGAACTGATAAACCCTTTAAAAGAAGAAAAACTCATAGATGTGGATGGAAAACATTACATTTTAACTGAAAATGGAGTCCGGTACCTGGAGGACTTTATGAGTCATTTTGACTACTACGATGTCCACATGTCGGATACCATACTCCTGGCCATGGCTGAGGACGAAAGTCAACCACAATAGGAAAAAAGACAATAATACGCCAATAATAAAATATTAAGGGAGATAATATTAATTTGAAGTTGATTAATGGGTAAAAAATAAGTTATCCCACTAATCTTTTTTATTATTTTATATTTTTTAAATGGTGGAAACGTTTAAAATAAAAAAAATCAACTCCGAAAAAACAATCCAGATATTAACCAGATGAGCCAATAGCCCTCTAATTAAATCAATAAATGAGATTGAATCAGTATAATAAATTATAAATAAAAACTAAAATTTAGTAACCATAATAACCCTTAATAATAAATAACCATTAGTAGTCTCCATAATCATTAGTATTCCCTAATAATCATTAGTATTCCCTAATAATCATTAGTAATTCGTTTTGAATCTTATAAAACCCGATTTCTGGATTTGTTTGCTGTCTGAACTAGTTGCCTGTATTTAGTCCTTAAATATTCCATGTTTTCCTCAATAAGTTCGTTGATAAATTTTTCAACGCTCTCATCATCGAGAAAATCACGTATGTTATAAAACTTGGCCATAAAAAAGATCTCCTATAACAAAAACCATTATTGATCCTGCAGCCTTATATAACTAATGATATACGGAGACTTATACGAACTGTTCGGATGAACAGGGGACTCTACAGTTCTTAAATATTTTCAGAAATTATTAAAAAGATGGGTTTATGAAATCATTGATTGTTACTAGGAAGTCTCGAAGTTTACTATATTTGATCATTTTGATTCTTTCAAGATTTTTTTGAGTTCATCCAAGTCTTCTTGAAGTCTGTCTATTTTTTTATCCACAGATTGCAGTTTCTTTTCCATTAAAGTCTCTTTATCTTCACTTTGCTCAAAGAACAATCCAGTCATTTTAAAAGCCACGTAACTGACAAAGGATAATCCGCCCAGAATTATAATTAAAGTTGCAAATCTCCCACCAACAGTGTGAGGGTAGATATCACCGTAACCCACAGTGGTGATGGTTATCAGTATGTACCATAGAGCATCATCCAGGCTGTTTACGTTGGGGTTTACTCCGTATTCAAAGAAGTAAAACATTATCGCCCCGGAGATTATGACAAATATAAGGGTTATAACACCGTATTCCAAGTTCGCCCTTTCAATGTAATCAAAAAGGCTTACAATATTCTTCCGTAAAAGGGATAATATTTTGATTAACCTGAAATATCTGAATATCCCGGAATAGCCTGCCAGAAGAATTTCTGGTACCATACCAATTAGGTCGAACCAGTTATTCTTCATGTACTTGGTTCGGTCATCGGCATGGTATAACCGGTTGATAAACTGGGCTGCTAAAATGCATACCACAATTAAGTCAAATAGGACTATGATCTGGTAGGTTTCGGAGTTCACCTGTACAAAGACTATGCCGGTTAACAGGATAACATCCAGAAGAGTCAACCCAATTATCACCGCATCAATGATCCTCTTAGCTTCTTGATTACCTATAAATTCACTCATATTTTTCATAAAAACCATTATTTCGGTTATCCTCACGGATTCCATATTAAAACCTAGAATCAGAATAAAATACCAAAAATACTCCCATGATAATTGATTATACAGAAGTTTATACTGGGTGTTACTAGGATAAATAAGATTGGATTGAAGATATGTTTATCCAGCTTTGGGAATAGCTTTTGAAATACAAATTTCAACTACTTCGTAATATGACGCTATAACGAAGTTAACAGGGTAAAAAATATTTAAGGATTATCCTCAGAATCACTGCAAAAAATATTAAAGTGCATGAGTTAATCAAAAATCAACTCATATCACCTATTTCCACCATGATATGAGGGATTATTTTTAGGTATAAAACTTTTCTCACTATTTTAAAAAAAATACTAATTTATTGAAGTATTTTTATAAAAACAAGGACTATGAACAATTATCCTTATTTTAAAGTAGGATCAACATTTGGTATACTAGCCCGAAAAGGAATAATGCTAATAGAACTACTATTGAAACGTTTAAAACTACCCTAAATGTTTTTGATGTGGCATAGTTTCTATGTCTGAGTATTTCTCTGAGTGCCAGAGAAATTAATAGTAGTACAGCTATAATTATTCTCAAAATGGTGATCTCGGTAACAATAGCCGGAGTAAATGTTACAATTGGAATCATAATAACGGTTGAACTTAATATTTATTAATGTGGCCGTATAAGCTAGGAATAATAAATTTTTCCTATATTTTCTACCCATTTTTCCATTCTTTTGTTTAAGTAGATTAGTATTCCTTTTATCCATTTATTTCTTATATATCATCATATTCTTATATGCCTTAATATATCTTTATATGTTTTATGGTTAAGTTAATCAATTGTAGTAATTAACTCCCGGATCCTTTGTTGTGGGAACAGTCCAGTAAGAATTAGGAGTAATTTGAGAGTTAAGAAGTATAATCAATAATTATCATTTTAAACCTATGAATCTCATTTAAATCTTCAAACAGTGATTTTAACTTATTTATTGCTGTTTTTCTTTTTTGATGAGTAATAAGCATCATATAAAATTGTTTTTTTAATATAAGTAAAATTTGGAAATGAGTTGATTTTTCACTTTTTAAGACTTATCTAATCAAATATTGTAAACATATTTTAATCGTTTTAACCGTGAAAAATATGCATAATTTAGTTTTAAACCAGTTTTATCCATTTATTAGTTTGTATCATCTGAAATGATCAGCAGTGATTGTCAGTGGAAGTTGATTTTTTGTGGATTTGATAATTTCTAGTACAAAAATTTACATAGGAAGTAGCTTATAATATTATACATATAATTATTATTATAATATTAAGGTGTATTGACAATTATCAAACAAGATACTTCTATGTGACACTGTTCACAAAATTCTTCATTATAAAAAACTTTATTAGTAATTCACAACGATCATTAATAGAATTAAATTTTAATAGAATTAAAAATTACTAAAATTTAGACGATTAGAAAAAAAATCATGCTTATACTAAAGTTATTGAAAATTTTAACTTTAAAATCAGGGCATGTGCTAGAAAATTGATGAATTAAAATTGAAAACATTGCGGGTAGGGGAATGAAAAAATGTTTGAAATTTTATTTTCAATATTCCTAATTTTATCATTATGGGAATTTGCGGGTTATCCTATAGTTATGGGTAGTTTAGCAAAAAAATATTCTATTATAGATAGCAGTACTAAGCCCCACTATCCCTTTGTATCCATAGTGATTTCTGTTTTTAATGAAGAAGATGTGATCAAAAAAAGATTAAAGAACCTGGTGAATTTAAATTATCCCCAGGATAAATACGAAATCATAATCATAGATGATAAATCTGAAGATAATACAGTGAAGTTAATAAATGAATTCCTGACAAATCATAAAGAAAAAGACCCGCCTATAAAGTTTATAAAGAAAAATCACAGATTAGGAAAGTCAAATTCATTGAATATAGCTATTAAAGATATTAAAGGTGAATTGGTATTATCAAGTGATGTTAATTCCATGTTTGACCAGAATATACTACTTGAGCTGACTTCTAAATTTAAGGATGAGAAGGTGGGAGCAGTTTGTGGGAGTTACAATATAATAAATAATGATAAAGCTTCACCCAATTCTGAGAATTTTTACTGGAATTTAGAGGATATGATGCTTAAAGGTGAATCTGCCATAGATTCCATCGGTACCATGATAGGATCTACCAGTACGTGTCGGAAAAAGTTCTTCCATTTTGATGAAAATATAATAAGTGAAGATTTGGATTTAATGGTAAGAATCCGTGAAGAAGGTTACTATGTAAAATATCAACCTAACGCAAAAGTATACGAACATGCAGCTACAAATCCACGCGATCAAATTAAACAACGAAGTAGAACCAGTCTAGGTACAATTCAATGCATATTCAAACATCCAGGTCAATTTTTATTAGTGAATGATTACCATTCTTTGTTCCTATTTTCACATAAAACATTACGAATGTTTTCACCATTTAACCTGCTATTGGTCTTAATAACCTTCTTTTTATTACCAGTACCCACCATGATCATCACCATTATATGTTTAAGCGTGATTCTTTTCATACTGCTGGCAAGCCTAATCAGATTACTACCAAATTCCAATAGCTCCAAAAATGGCCTATCAAAGTTAAACTTAATCAAATATGTTCTACTTAACGAATTTTTAATTTTAGTAGCATGGAAAAAATTCATACTCGGAGAAACCAGTACCAAATGGGATAAGGCAGAATCCACCAGAGCCAGTAAAAAAAAAGGTTCTTAAAAACAGAAAATTCACAAAAACCCCGTTAAATCCATACTCGGCAATTCATAAAGTAATGAAATCCACATAAGCAAAGGAAACTGAAATTATGAAGATATATCTTTTAAATCCATATTTCACTGAAGATTACAGTAGAAGTTCTAGATGGGCAGCAAAAGGTAGGGGAGGAACATTATATTACCCCATATGGTTAGCTTATGCTACGGGAATTTTAGAAAAAGAAGGACATGAAGTTAGATTGATAGATGCCGTGGCTAGAAACTGGAACTTAGAGGATACTCTAAGTGATGTGGATAAATTTAAACCAGAACTCATAGTTTCAGAATCCAATTTTCAAAGCTTAAAAAATGATGTGAGCACTTTAAAAACATTAACCGAATCAGTAAGTGCTAAATCAGTTCTGGTGGGACCTCCCACCTCCCAGTATAAAGAGAGAATACTGGACGAGGGAATAGATTTTTTAGCTCCCTTTGAATATGATTTCACTCTTAAAAGATTAGCAAAATCCTTAGAAGATGGGGATGTAGGAGAAGAAGTGCCCGGTGTAACTTTCTTGAACGATGATGGAAAATTGGTAGATCGTCCCAACATTATCAGTTCATCGGATGATCTTGAGAATCTTCCATTTGTATCTGAGGTTTATAAAAAACATCTAAATATCAAGGATTATTTCCTGAATCATTCCTTATATCCCATGGTTCAAATTTTCACAGGAAGAGGGTGTCCTAATCGTTGCACATTTTGTTCATGGCCTGAAACTTTGATGGGAAGAAAATATAGGGTTAGATCTGTCGAAAGTATAGTCGATGAGTTTGTTTACATCAAAAAGAACCTTCCTGAGGTCAAAGAAATATTCATTGAAGATGATACTTTTACCGTAGATAAAAATCATCTTCAAAATTTCTGTAAACAGATCATGGATATGGATAATGATTTTACATGGAGCTGTCAGACCAAAGCCAATCTAGATTATCAATCCATGCAGCTGATGAAACAGGCAGGCTGTAGATTGTTGGATGTGGGTTATGAGTCTGGTAATGCTAAAATTTTAGAAAATATTAAAAAAGACATCTCTGTAGAACAATTAATGGAATTTACACAGAATGCAAAAAAAGCTAAATTGAAAATTTTAGCAGATTTTGTAATAGGATTCCCAGGAGAAGATTTTGACAGTATAAACGATACCACTAAATTGATAAATGAAGTTAAACCTGATCTGTTACAGGTATCAGTTGCCACCCCCATACCTGGAACTGAATTCTATGAATACTGTAAATCAAACAATTATCTACTTACCGATGATCTGGAGAAATCTTTAGATGAAGATGGATTCCAAAAATGCATAGTATCCTATCCTCATTTGAGTAATGAGGAGATTGAAGCCCAGGCAGGTAGAATATTAAAGAATTATTACCTTTCCACTGGATACATGACCATAGCATTGAAAAATATAAGTGGAAAACATGCATATGATGAATTTAAACTGTTAAGTAAATCATTCAGGTCTTATTTCAAATTTCTTACCAGTTAATCAAGAAATTTAAACAAAAGTTTGAGGTAATAATGATAATCGGTTATTTTTCATCAACATTTCCCTACAGTGTTTCCAATCCAAAATATTTTTGTGGGGGCTCCTCATTAGCAACCCATTCCCTGGTTAATGAGATTTCAAATAGTGATATTGATATCAAAGTTTTCACAACCTCCGCAGATTCTGAGGACCATCTTGATATGGATGGAAGAATGGGAATTTACAGATATGCTACTAAAATTAAGTTGTTAACTTCTCCCATTTCCCTGGGATTATTCCATAAACCTCTTGAGCATGATGTAGATCTGGTCCATGTTTCATTTGATATGCCACCGGGACCCTTCGCTGCTTACAGATACGCCCGAAAGAAAAGTCTTCCACTGATCCTTACCTATCATGGTGACTGGGATCCTGATTATGGTAGTTTCGTTCGGAAAGTTGGAGTTTCCATTAACAATAAATTCGTCAGTGATTTACTTTCATATGCAGACATCATAATATCCCCCTCTAAACTATATGCTAAAAAATCCAAATATTTAAGCAAATACTTGGATAAAATAAGGGTAATACCAAATGGCATTGATTTAGATGAATTCCAACTGAACTACTCCCAATCTGAATGTCGAGAAAAATTGAATTTACCTCTGGAATGTAAGATTATACTATTTTTCGGCTACTTAACTCCATATAAAGGCCCGGATATTTTACTGGGAGCTTTCAGGGAAGTTTTAAAAAATCAACCCGATACCGTACTACTTTTTGCCGGAAATGGTAATATGGAAGATGAACTTAAAAAACTTGCCAGGCAATGGAATATTCAAGACAATGTCATATTTGCGGGTTTCGTAGACAAAAAGATGAGATCTCTCTATTATAAATCCGCAGATATTTTCTGCTTACCTTCCACCATGAGTACGGAATGTTATCCTCTTGCTATTTTAGAGGCAATGGCCAGTGGAGTTCCAGTTGTGGCTTCAGACATTGGGGGTATTCCTGATATTATTGAAAATAATGTTAATGGATTGCTGGTTACACCTACCAATCCAGAGAAATTGGAAGATAATTTAAATTTACTGTTGCAGAATCCAGAAATCAGAGCAAAATTCTCTGAAAACGCTCTTAAGGGAATTAAAAAATATTCATGGAAGAATATTGCTACAGAAACTCTTAAACTCTATGAATCATTACTGGAAAATCGTTAATGAATCAAGAAGTTCCCAATAACCAATCGTTTAGTTAAAATGTTTCCTAAATAGAATCTTTGATATGCAGGAGGTTCCCTAAAGGATCCTTAATGGCATAAATCATGAAAAACTTCACTGATGAATAGTAATAGTTAAAATGTATCTTCTACTACATGATCTTAGGAGTAAAATGTTTATAATGTTTTCAAGTGTAAATTTAACGTTTAATATTAAAATTTGTGATTATAATAGTTATACAGGTATAATTCCATGGATAAAATTGCAATCTCAGTTGTTGTGGATATTTTTGATGATGAGGGCACTACTGTTAGGCCTAAAAGGGTTGCAGAGTTACTTAAAAATAATTTTGACACCTGCTTTATCAACAGATCCAGCAGCGATTTAAAGGAAATTAATGGTATACCCGTTCACATAGTGAAACCAGCTGGGACAAAACTGTGGAACATTAAATTATTTGGGTTATTATCAGGTAATGATTTTGATTTTGTTTACTGTTCCAGTGATTGGTTTGGTTTTTTAACCTATTTTATGCTAAAAAGATTCTATGATTATAAAATTATTTTTGAAGCCCATACCATAATATCTGAAGAATTTAAAGAAAGAAAAGCCCATCCATTTAAAGTATTCTTTTTCCAGGTCCTTGAAAAATTCGCAATAAAACATTCAGATTACGTCGTGGCGTTATCTGAGAATATTTACGATTATTACAGTTACAATAAAAATATTGAGTTAGTTCATGTATTCATTGATGAGGAACTGTTCATCTCCGATGTTAAAAGAAAAATCAATGATGATAAGAAGGTTATAGGTTTAATCGGTCCTTTCGATGAGTTTAGTAACCAATACTTCCTGGAATTTTTAAGGAAAAATATTGACCAGTTTGATGATAGAATAAGTTTCAGGATAATAGGTAAGTGTCAGGATAAGATCCAACACCCGCGAATTGAGTATACTGGTTACATGAACAGTATTCATGATTACGTCAATGTTTTATCCTCTCTTGATGGCTTATTAGTACCTTCCAGGGTAGCAACACTTGGACCTTTAAATAAGATAATTGAAGCCATGGCCTGTTCAGTACCGGTATTTACAACACCAAAAGGGATCGTTGGTTTGTATAATATTAAACCAGGTCAGGAAATCTATGTTTTAGAAGAAGATGATTTAGTTTGCGGATTGAATAATCATGTTTTCAGTGATGAATTGATTAACATAGCTAAAAATGCTAGATTATATGTTGAAAAATATTACAGTAAAAAAGCAAATGAGAAGAAACTTTTAAGAATATTTAATAGGTTAAATGAAGGATAGATGTATATTGATAAATTAAATATTTCATTAAATCTTTAATGTAATGATATGTATTGATTGGGGATTATAAATGGACTAGAAGTCTATTTAAAAAAATCCCAGATATATGAATAAATTAACAGTGAATTGACAATAATTTCATTGTTTGATATTTATCACAATGGTTGGGTGGGCTAAAAATGCAGATAGATAATTTTTTCCAGATGAATGATTGGGAAATTGAAAAATTTCTCAAGGTTATCTCTTTTTTACAACTCCTATTTTTAGGATTAATAGCCATGGATGCTTTAGGTTTAAAAATTCCCATTTTAAGAGAGTTAATACCACTGATATACCTTTTGATTGTCCCAGGTATTTTAATCATTAGAACATTAAAAATGCACAAATTGGGATCAGTTCAAACACTTCTATTTACAGTGGGACTGAGTATTACCAGCCTTATGTTGCTGGGTTTTTTATTAAACCAAATAGGTCCATTGATAGGGATTGCTAAACCCCTATCTCTAATCCCTTTAATAACCACCATCAGTTTATTTGTGATTATTTTGTCGGTGCTATGCTATTGGAGGGATAAGGATTATGCTAACCCGGATTATATCAGCAGTGAGGAATTACTATCCCCCTCTACATTAGCAGTGCTGTTACTTCCGCTTTTAGTAATTTTTGGAACTTATTTAACGAATTTGTATGGGATTAATATCCTGTTAATATTATTTATTCTAATTTTAGCTTTGATAGTGATTTTATTTGCTTATGATAAGATCCCAAAGAAACTGTATCCCCTTCTCGTATTTATCATGTCTGCCAGTATTTTATTTCACACTTCCCTGATTTCTAATTACATTTCAGGATGGGATATACAGAATGAGTATTATCTGGCTAACATGGTTATTATTAATTCATACTGGGTGTCTGAATTTAATTTTGTGGTTAATTCCATGCTGAGCGTGACAATTTTAGCCCCTATACTCTCAATTCTTCTAAAAATAGATCTGAATTGGATATTTAAGATTATTTACCCTGCATTATTTGCATTAGTGCCTTTAGGATTGTATGATACCTTTAAAAAACAAACTAATTATAAAATAGCATTTTTATCCACTTTCATTTTCATATCTTTTTTTGCATTTTATATGGAGATGATATCACTGGCCAGACAGGAAATTGGTGAAATCTTTTTAATCCTGTTGTTAATGGTGATGATAAGTGAAGAAATTGATTACCTACGCAGATCTATTCTTTTCATAATTTTTGGGGTCTCGCTGGTACTATCTCATTACGGACTTGCTTATTTCTTCATGTTCTCAGTATTAATGGTGTACATTTTGATGTGGGTGATGAAATATCCTAAAATTCAGAATTTTGTTAATTACTTTTTCAACCTGATCTTCAAGAAAAAAATTAAATTTTATACAAAAAAAGATTATGCCGAAAATAAAATTCTAAACTTAACCTTTGTGGTGTTCTTTTTTGTTTGTGCCATGACATGGTACATGTTCACTTCAGTTTCCAATGCATTTAATACCCTACTTTACATCCTATTTTTAATGGTAAAAACTGGAATAGCAGCCATAATGGATCCATCTTTCGTACAGAGTATTGCAATCCTCCAGGCTTCATATACCCCTTTACACTCATTGAGTAAATATATCAATATATTTGTACAGGTTCTTCTCATGTTAGGCCTACTCTACCTAATTTTATATAATAAATTTAAAATTAAAAAAGAGTATTTGACATTCATGGTAATAAGTGCTATAATTTTGGTTGGATCCCTTGTCTTACCTTACCTCTCCAGTGCATTTAATACAGAAAGATTATACCAAATTGTATTGATCTTTTTAGCTCCTGCTATTGTTATTGGAGGTTTAGCATTTCTAAAAGTTATACGTAAAATTTTAAATGACCAATTCAATCTAGAGATAAAGAATTTTAAAGATAAATCCATTAAAATATTATCCGTATTCTTTATTGTATACTTACTATTCAATTCAGGATTAATTTACTCAGTGGCTAATGATGATTCTAACTCCATTGCTTTAAATTCAAGCTTAGACAACCCAGTCTATAATGATCTGGAAAACAATGGGATGATATGGATAACTGATCACGGTGCAAACCTGAAAATGAATTATAAGACTGCAAATGCCAATGCACTGGGAGATTTAATTGTGGCGGATGACTATCGAGCGCCTATACTTAATAAGTTTGGAGTTTATGGGGCTTCTTTATCTAATTCAACCAACAGTTCCAATTTAACAGTTTTAAACAAAAATTTGACCAAACAATATCCATATAAAGACAATATTTACTTCTTTTTTGGTACAAACAACATTGCAACCAATTCATTTGTACTGTATAAAATAGTAGGTGTAACTACCACTGGTGTGGATTATGTAGATGCAATAAATTTATTCAATAATCAAAGTCGAATTTTTGATAATGGAGGCTCCAGAATATACATTAAAACTAAAGCAAAGTGATGTGTGGTATTAAGCAAAAAAAAATTTGTTTTAATTACTTGAAATTCTGGAGTTTAAATCGTTAATTGTTTTAAATTTTTAATTGGTGGTTAAATGGATATCAATAAAGATGATTTAAAAAAATTCATCTGGCTTTCACCAGCCATAATCGCATTTTTATTAGCTTTAATCCCCACTCTAAAATATCAGTGGCCTTTAAGCTGGGATGTTATTTATCATGTAATATTAGCAGATGTCTATGCCCAATATGGGTTGGTATTTACAAATCCCCTCATCAATGTACCCTATGGTGGAAGTATTGGTTACCCTCCACTATTCCATCTGTTAACAGCAGCCCTTGGTACTCTGTTTAAAACTGATTTTTTCCAGATAACCCGGTTTCTTCAGCCATTCCTGGTAATGTTCCTGGTACTATCAGTTACCTATGTGGGACGTAAATTTTACGGGAACATAGCAGGCATATCAGCTGGATTTTTAGTACTATCCAGCTTAATACTTGGCACTCGCTTAATCTATCCATTACCTGAAAATTTAGCATTAATATTCCTCACCATATCAATTTATTGTTATTATTATTCCATAACTGAAAAATCATTTAAATACGCAATTCTGGCCGGAGTTTTATTCATAATCACACTGCTGACCCATCAAGCAGTTCCCATAGTCCTATTCTTAACGATAACCGCATTTACTCTGGTGGAACTCTTTTTATATCGAGATATTCAGGTTATAAAAAACTACGGGGCTTTCCTTCTTTTACCTGTACTGCTGTTGGCAGTGGGAGTGACTGTATTATCCACATCATACCCCGATGTCTTTAATAATATTTTAAATAATGGAAATATGGAAATAAACCAGATAATCCTCTCTAATTCCCTAAATCAACCCATAAATATGTTAAGTTATGGAAAACTTGGCATATTAACTGGGATATTTGCTTTAATCGGAGCAGTTTTTGCCCTTAAAAGAAGACAGAAAAAAGATATTTTTATATTCACCTGGATCATCCTGGTTTTCTTATTGATCAATGCCAATTTATTTGGAGTAAATATTCTATCTTTCAGATTATTAACATACATTCTAATTCCAGTTTCTATTCTAGGTGGGTTTGGTTTAAGCCAGGTTTACTATAAACTCAAAGATTACGAGAGGTTTTCTTCCCAGAACTTCAGAACCACATTTTTAATATCAATGTTAGCATTAGCTACATTTAGTGGCGTTATAGTTATGGAAAATCCTCAGATAGCCTATAATAATATTGAAAATCAATATGGAACACTCCAGATTACACCCACTGATTCCATGGTGGATCTGGCCAACTGGTTTGACAAAAATGGAAATAAAAATAAGACTATATTAACCAACAATCCATATGTCGGTACGTTTATTACAGCTAAAACAAGCATGCCCCTTAGTGGGGATGATTTTGGAGAGTTCACAAGTTCACCTTCATTAAAACAATACTTTAAAGAAATTGGTATTGGTTATGTAGTTTTGGATAAGAGATTATCCTTCCAGTCAACTAACGGAACGTTTTATAGGGTGAAATATGATGGGGCTATGTATCCATTATTCTATTACAGTGGGGATATTCATGACAATCTAGATGAGATATTACCTAATTTTGCAACAGTAGCCTATGAAAATAAGGATTTTATAGTCTTAAGCCTTCGATAATACATAATTTAATAATTTAAAGGATTCAAATTAAGAATTCCTAACTAATAATTCAAATAAAGAATTAATAATTAATGGATTCACTTCAACAAATAAAATGTTTATTTTCTTTCTAATTAAAAAAAAGAGAATAGGAAAAATCCCTGAAATGGGGTAAAATGAATAAATTCCATCCTATATGGTGAGGAAAAATCTTTGAGCCTTATAAGGAGAAAATAAAAGGAAAAAGAAAAAAATTCCCGGACTTGTGGAAACTAAAGGGAATTTTCAAATTCCTATTTTTCAAATTTTTAGGTAATAGTTACCAGTTTAGTCACTGTCATATCATCCAGGGTAGCTGTAACAGTAGCAGTACCACTAACTGTACCTGCATTTAATGTAGTAGTTGCTATACCATTGATTATGTTAGAATTGGTGATGCTTCCATGAGTAGTGGTGAAACTCACTTCTCCAGTATAGGGCACTACACCACTTACACTGGCACCAGTATTATCATGTAAAAGATCAACGGTTATGGTGGAACTTCCACCCCGTGGAATGTTCACTGGATTAGCGGTGATTGATAATACTATCCATTTAGTAGTGTTAACTGTACTGGTGACCCTTCCTGCAGTCAGGATATCATGAGATGTGAAGTTTTCACCCCACCAATTATTATTAGCATCAAACGTTCCACTGCTACTATAAATGTCCATTCCAGTGTTATCGGTTATTCTTGAATAATTCACCCCATAATTTCCGCCATAATTGTATATAACTGACCCATATCCAGTAGTTGCAGTGTTACCCGTGTAAGTATTCCTGGTTTCAGTGGTGGTTCCCCCATCATTGAAAATTGCCCCACCCTTACTTGCCATATTCTGGGTGAAATTAGTGTTGGTATCATTCAAATTACCACCACCATTGTAGATAGCTCCACCAGAACCAGTTGCATTGTTACCGTTGAAGGTAGTGTTGTTTAAGACGATTACTGCACAGTTGAAGATGGCACCACCATGGTATGCTTGGTTACTGATGAAGTTACTGTTTAAATTTAATGTACCAATGTTGTAGATAGCTCCACCCGCATTGGTTGCAGTGTTACTGTTGAATGTGTTATCTCCACTTAGGTCGGCCACGTTGTAGATTGCTCCTCCATTGATTGCGGTGTTATTATGGAAAGTGGTGAGAGATTCAGTTACTGTTGCATAATTATAGATTGCTCCACCACAACCATTACTGGCAGTGTTACCGGTGAAGGTGTTGTTTGTTTCACCTATAACATTATTGTTATAGATTGCTCCCCCATTACCAGTAGTTGCTGTGTTTCCAGTGTATGTATTGTTTATTTCGGTTAAATTTCCACTGTAATCATTGAAAACTGCACCACCATTGATTCCTGAGTTCTGGGTGAAGTTACTGCCAGATACATTTAAATTACCCGCGTTGTAGATTGCTCCACCAGAACCAGTTACATTGTTAGCAGTGAATCGGGAGTTATTTAAAAGGTTTGACGTGCTTAAACCACAATTAAACACTGCTCCACCATAAGCTGCCTGGTTACCATTGAAGGTGCTGCTTACATTTAAAACACCAATATTCCAGATTGCCCCACCCTCTTTGGTTGCGGTGTTACCGGTGAAGGTGCTGTTACCGGTTAAGTTACCATTGTTGTAGATGGCCCCCCCATTGGTGGTTGCAGTGTTACCACTATAAGTGTTGTTTGTTTCAGTTGAAACTGCACCAACATCGTTGAAAACTGCTCCCCCATAGGTTGCTGCGTTCTGGGTGAAATTACTACCAGTTACATTGAAGGTACTGCTGCTGCTGACGTAAATAACTCCCCCCAGGTTAGTGGCACTGTTACCATTTAAACTGCAATTTGATAAAATAATGTTACCCCCATCATTGAATATAGCCCCACCATAAGCTGCCTGGTTTGAAGTGTATTTACTGCGAGTATCAGTTATAGTACTACCTCCACAGTTATAGATTGCTCCTCCCAGGTTAGTTGCACTGTTTCCAGTGAATATACAGTTGGTTAAAGTACTTCCAGCCCCACCGTTAAAGAGTGCGCCACCATAATTTGCCTGGTTACCATTGAAGGTGCCTGATTCATTTAAAGTACCTATGTTGAATATGGATCCACCGTAAACTGCACGGTTACCAGTGAAAGTGCTATTACCGGTTAAAGTACCCATATTGTAGATGGCCCCTCCATTGACAGTTGCAGTGTTGTTATTATAGGTGTTGTTTGTTTCGGTTGAAACTCCACCAACATCATTGAAAATCGCCCCACCATAGGTTGCTGCATTCTGGGTGAAATTACTACCAGTTAAATTGAATATACTGCTGCTGCTGATGTAAATAACTCCCCCCAGGTTAGTGGCACTGTTAGCAGCGAAGTTGGAAGTTGATACAATCAGGGTCCCACCATCGTTGAATATAGCTCCACCATAAGCTGCAGTATTGTTATTAAATGTAGAGTTTGTGATATTAATTTTGCTACCAAAAAAGTTGTAGATGGCTCCACCAAGATTACTGGCAGTGTTTCGTATGAAGGTACAGTTTTCTATGATTAAATTACCGTAGTTGTAGATGGCACCACCATTTGCTCCCATACCATTTTCAATTAATAAATTTTCCAGATACAAGGTAACACCAGAATTAACAATTAATATCTGCATGTTACTACCATCTATTGTTGCTGTACCTCCATTAAGCACTTTGAAAATAAGATTTTTGTTAATGTTAAGACTGTTTTCAGTGAAAGTCTTGCCACTGGTCAGCATTATAGTATCGCCGGATAATGCGGCGTTAATAGCCTCGGCAATTGTCCCGTAACTTCCAATTAATATGTTATTTCGGTATATGAACACTGGTAATGACGAGTTTACTGCTATCATGGTTGAAACTGTTGTGTTATCAACGGTTGCAGATATAGTGGTGGAACCAGCTTTATTCGGACTGAAAATTGATTTTGCCACACCGTTAACCAGGGCAGTGCTTGTGGGGTTAAAACTTCCCTGGGTGGTGTTGAAAGTAGCCATCAGCCCACTGAAAATGTTTGCAGTGGTTGGACCATAGTAATTACCCTGATTATCATGTAACAGATCTGCAGTGACATTAGCCACATCATTCAATGAAATACTGTTAGGAATAGCAGTGATGGTTAAAACCAGCCACTTAGTTACAGTGCCTATTATCCTACCACTACTCTGGGGGTTGGTTCCCTGTAAATTTGATCCCCACCAGTTGAGTTCGGCATTTACTGAACCACCGGTGATATATATGTCTATTCCTGTGTTTGCGATTATTCTTGAATAATTCACAATTAAGTTACCGTTACTGTAGAATGCTCCACCCTTTTCAGCGGTGTTATTGCTGAAGTTACTGATAACAGCAGTTACGTTAGATTGTACTGTGTTGAATATAGCCCCACCATCATTGGTTGCACTGTTACTCTGGAAATTGACGTTTTCTAATATGGAAGTACCACCATTCCAAAGGGCTCCACCATTAAGTGCAGAATTATTGGAAAATAGTGAGTTTTTAAGATTTAAAGTATTGTTATAATTGTATATAGCCCCACCATAACCATTAGCGGCAGTGTTTCTATCAAAAATGTTGTAATTTATGGTTAAAGTGCCTTTATAGTTATATATAGCTCCACCATAACCATTAGCGGCTGAGTTACCTGTATAAGTGTTGTTGGTGGTGGTTGTGCTTGCACCATTATCATTGAAGAGTGCTCCACCAAAACCATTATTGGTTGCAGTGTTGTTGTTGAAGTTACAGTAACTTTGGATTATCATACCAGTGTTGTATATGGCACCGCCTTTGTTTGCTGTGTTACTGTTAAATGAATTATAACTTTCAGATATTAAACCTGTGTTGAATATTGCACCACCGGTTACAGTGGCAGTGTTGCCATTGAAGGTGTTACTGGTTTCTGTTAAATTACCAATGTTATTTGCCAGAGCTCCACCGATCATGGCAGAGTTATTGGTGTAAATGGTATTATATTGGGTTAAAATTCCCCCATCATTGAAAACAGCCCCACCATAACCGTTAGGTGCCTGGTTATTTATGAAAGTGTTATTGTTATCTGTTGATTTGACATTGGTAAATATTGCCCCACCAAAACCATAACCACCATCTCCATTAGGGGCTACACTGTTACCAGTGAAGGTACTGTTGGTGTTAGTACAGTTACCGTTGTTGTATATTGCCCCACCATAACCATGACTGGCATGGTTACTGGTGAAAGTGTTTTGTGTTTCATTTAAGATACCATTGAAGTTGTAAATAGCACCTCCAAATGCAGCTGTGTTCAGGGCAAAACTACTACCCGAAACCTCCACATTACCTGTACTGAAGATGGCCCCACCATCGTTAGTTGCAGTGTTACCATAGAATGTGCTGTTAATACATCTTAAATTACCCTGGTTATCAATGGCTCCCCCATTACTATTATTGGCAGTGTTACCCGTGAAGGTATTGTGAGTTTCCAGTACTGTCCCACTGTTGAATATGGCCCCACCATTAGCATGGGATGTGTTATTGTTAAAGGTGTTATTACTTTCGGTTAAAACTCCTATATTGTTGTAGATAGCACCCCCATTATCATTAGCAGTGTTATTGTTAAAGGTACTGTTTGAGATATTGGAAGTACCAATGCTGAGGATGGCTCCACCCAGATCACCTGCGTTGTTAGAGGTGAAGCTGCAGTTTACCGCCTCCAGAGTACTGCTGTAATAGTTCACCATTGCCCCGCCACTCCCACTTTGGGCCTGGTTACTGGTGAAAATATTATTGGTTTGACGTACTGTTCCGCCGTTGTTGTAGATAGCTCCACCGTTACTAGTTGCAATGTTACCATTGTAAGTGTTCCTGGTTTCGGTTATGGATCCACCATTGTTCATAACAGCTCCACCATTTACAGCAGTGTTACCGGTGAAGGTGTTGTTTGTAGTATTCAAATTGCTGACAGTGTAGATGGCACCACCCTGATTTGTGGCAGTGTTACTGGTAAAGGTACTTCCGGTTTCGGTTAAGCTAGCTCCGGCCTCGTTTATGATGGCTCCACCCAAACCATTTTTTGCAAGGTTACTGGCGAAGTTGTTGCCCGTTCCAGTCATAATACCCCCATTGTAGATGGCACCCCCATTACTATTGGCAGTGTTACTGGTAAAGGAGTTATTTGAGCCATTTATAAGGCCAATATTGTAAATGGCCCCCCCATAATTTGCAGTGTTACTGGTAAAGGTACAACGAGATAGAGTGATGGTTCCACCATTGTTAAAGATAGCCCCTCCCATAATTGCGTTGTTATTGATAAATCTGCAGTTGGTTAAAACTAAATTACCACCATTGTTATTGATTGCTGCACCATTCAGTGTTGTTTTCCCATTGGCAATGGTTAAATTGGTTATATTTAAACTTACTCCAGATGCAACGTTAAAAATTTTCCCCGCCTGATTCCCGTTTATTATGGTGTTATTTTGACTGGCCCCGACTATGCTCATGTTCTTGTTTATATTAATATTGTATTCATTGTAAGTTCCATCAGCCACGTACACAGTACCTCCACTTGCAACTGTAACAACCGCATTGGTCACCGTGGCTTTAGGTCCGTTTACACCACTGGTATAATTTACGTAAAACCCATTCCAGTTATCATTTCCCTGAGTATTTACATAAATTGTAGTGTTATTCGCTGCGCCTACTGCGTTTAATCCAAAAGAACCTATAAAAAGAAATGCTATTAAAAATAAACTCATTTTAACCATTAACTTATTGGTTTCATTCATCATCTTATCTCCTAATCCTTGAATCCTCTTATTTAGTATTATCTTAATCTTATTTCGTCTTATTTAGTGTTAATGGTAAGGAAAAACTAATTTAGAATTTTATTATGCTTTTTTAATGGTATGTATTCACATATATAAAGATAATTTAACTCCTTTTGTGACATGTTTCACAAAAATGTGTTATTGATAAAAGAAGTTATGATTAGAAATATTGGATAAAAATGGAAATTAATACATGAAAACTAATAAAAGACTGTATAAAAAGCTAATAAAAATAATGTATAACGGGTTTGTTAAAAAATATCGAAAAATGAAAAAGATTACGTCCAGATAATTCCATCATTAACTAGAAAACCCTTTTAAAAATAAAAACGAAAAATTAACTTGAAATTTAAAAGATTTTCTAATGGGTCATTCTATCCAATTACATTAAAATTTTTTATTATTTTATTCCATCACTTATTCCCTTAAAAAAAGGTTTTAACGCTTTTAATTCTTTATCATAGAATAGATAGATCCCTATCTTATACCATAGTTTGATAAAGAAAAAATAGATCAGAAAATTCCTGTAATGTTGTTTATCTAAATGTTTTTTCAAAAACCAGAACATGTTACGGGTCATCTGATATTCATGAAATCCGCTGATGGTCCGACTGGAAGATCTTACCTTGTGCCACATATTAGCTTGGGGGGCGTACAGTAACCTAAATCCTTCTTTACAGGCACGTACACACCAATCAGTTTCTTCAAAGTAAGCAAAATAGATTTCATCGAGATAACCAATTTTCTCGAACAATTCCCTCCGGGTAAACAATGCACATCCACTAACATAATCCACATCGGTTATGTCTTCATATTGTCCCAGGTCTATTTCGTCTCCTCCAAATAATCTAACATCACCAGTAAGCCAGTTTATTCTCCCACCACCAGCAGCCCATATTTTGTGGGGTTCATCATAATAGTAGATTTTAGGACCCACAACACCCCCATTTTTTTCATTTTCAAGGACTTTCAACAGCTCTTTTATCAGATTAGAATCAACTATAGTGTCATTATTAAGCAATAAAATATAATCGCCCTGGGAATGTTTTATACCTATATTGTTTCCCCTGGCAACCCCCAAATTCTCTTTATTTTTAATTAATTTAATCTCAGGATAATTCTCTTCTAAAATTTCACAAGAACCATCAGTTGAACCATTATCCACTACTATAATTTCATAATTGGAGTAATCCAACTTTTTAAGAGATTCCAAACACTCCAATAAAACTTCTTTACCATTCCAATTTAATGTAACTATTGAAACCAATTTTTCCAAGGGATTCACCTTTAAAAGGAAGTTTTAAATCAATTCCATGCTTTTAATGTGATTTGGTGATTAATTTGATAGAATTGTTAAACTATTAAACCGGATTATATTAGATTGAACTAGATTATACTGGATTAAATTATATTATTTTGTATTAAATCGGTTTATAAATTTTCAGAAACTATATCTAAAAATGTGTTGAACTTACGCCATAATGTCTTTCTTTGAAAATTCAAGCTTAATAAAGTACTCCAATTGTCCATAGTGGTGTAGATGAACAGGTAAGAATTTTTATGTTTTTTCAATATTTTTTTTAATGTACGGTAATATTCCTCATTATAAGATGAAATTCCATTGGATTTATGATATACAGTACTGGGAATAACATATGAATTTAATCCCCATTTTTTCATACTTAAACTGTAATCTACTGAATATAAATGCCAGTTATCGCAAACAGCTTCATCAAATTTAAAATCTTCAAAAACTTTTTTGGGAATAATTATTAAAACTTCATCCACAGTTTGAACTTTTTTTGGTTCAATAACCTGGAACCTGCCGGCAGGTTTGAAATTATCACCATGCATTACATTCGTCACCACTCCTCTACGGTTCAATTTACCTGCAACACCGACAATTCCAGTATCAGGTAATGATTCTAATATTTTCTCAAAATTTTCCAGTGTATCATCTGCACACAGAGCCACGTCTTGATGAACAAACATCAGATATTTTCCATTGGAAATCATACCCCCATGGTTTAAAGCTTCCGCAGCAGATTTAAAATGATTTTTTCGATTATCTAAAAGAATCAGTTCATATTCTTTTGTCTGGTGTTTCAAACTTTCGAGTAAAAATCTGTTTAAAATTTCTTCATCATTGTAAACACAGATAATCGAGATCATTTTTCTCATTTTACAAAAATTTTCACATTTTACAGATATTTGTCTGTGAATAAAATCCAGATAATAAAGAAGATTATCAATTCTGGAATATTCAATATTAAACAAGCATAGCCAATATAAAGTATTTTAGTAGTTATATAGGGCAAATCATTATAAAAAGTGTCTTTATTTATGTCATAATTATTCTTATGACCATATAAAATGGTTGATATAATTGCAATCAACGCTAATAAACCGAATACAACCGTTATAATAGAAGAACTAACAATTAAATTGATACTCATTAAAATGATCACAAATCCTATTATTAGTGTTAGGTATTCTATTATGGTAGAATTCTTTTTCCCAATTACCACCGCAAAGGTCTGGCAATTTGCGGATTTATCCATGTCATATTCTATTATGGTATGTTTGATTTCATGACCAAAATAAACAATGAATAGCCCTAATAATAATAAAATAGCTGAAAAATTGAAATAACTGAATTCAACCAGTAGGAGTAAGGGTGCTGCACAAAATAGGAGGAATGAAGCAACAGGCGGACCAAAAATTGTTTCTTTAAATCTTAATCTTAAACCACTGTAGGAAAAAGATAGAAACAAATATAATATGAAAATTATGTCCGATACGTAGGATTTATATAAAAGCAGAACTAAGAAAATGGACAAAATTACACATGCCCACATGCTTAATTTTACAGTTTTTTCAGAAACATCCCCCCGAGTTATTGGATTTTTAAATTCCGGATCCTGAGGTGCATCACAGATAGTATTATACATGAATAATCCTGCCATCACTGTTATAAACGGTGCTAATAAAAATAAAGAATAAAATGAAATATTAAACCCATTCATAAACAAAATAGCAAAAAATGGGAACGATGTAATTAAATACTGTTCATAGGGAAATTTTCTGGAAGACTCGTAAATTCCTGAAATATTCTTTAACATTATAACTCCTCTTTTAGTGTAATATTAACAGAGCAACTAAATATTAATCTTTATTATCACATACAAATTAACTAAACATTGATCTTTATTATAATATTAATAAAGTAACTTAACATAGATAAATTATATGTATTCTTATATCATGATTCATCGTTTTTCATGATTAAATGACATTTATGAAGTTCTTAAACAATTTCCTAGTTTTTACTATCATTATAAGTTATCATAAAGTAACATTTGATTTTGTGCTATTAAGTTGATATTTTTTCCATTTTCCAGGCCTTAGGAAGTGTAAGATATCCAGAAAATTTATTTAACAACCTCTTTTTTTGACTAACCTCATTTTTTTTGAATAACATAATATAAAAAAGGAAGTATTATAAAAGGCATCATGGTTGCAGCACCAATTAGAACATATTCAATATGGTTTAGTTCTATGGCAAAGGCCGCTTGTTGTATTAAATATAAAAAGTAAACTACAGGCGCGTAAGCGTACAACCCCATATTATGTGATGATTTTCCATCTCCTGGTTTAAATGATTCGTATAATCTGAATATAAATGTGGAAACAAATGTTATTAAAAACCATAATATGAAATTTCCTATTGGTATGCCAAAGTAGGGCCCTCCATTAACCCAAACCCACTGTTGAACCAGTGGTGAAACTGCCACTGGATCCATAATCATGTCCAGGTTCACGGCAATCATACCATCAATAACAGACAATAAAACTAAAAACCCCACTAAATACAATAAATTATGCTTATATCTGGGTTTTTCACCTCCAAAGCCATATATAAAGAAATTGGTAATGGTATAACAGATGTATATTATCACTGCCCATGAAATAGGTAGTAGGAGGGGAATTAGATTAAGTAACAACCCCGTTCCGGTGTAATAATAGTATTCACCAAACAAACCATATTTAACACATAAAATTTCTGATATGAACCCACTGAACCCTGCTAATAAGAAGAATATTAATGTTTTTTTATTTCCAACAAACTTTGAGGAATGTAATAAAGAAAAAGCAAGTGCTGCAAACATGTACACTGAACCCGCAAGAAGCAATATACTTGAATTAATAAAGTAGGAAATAGTTAAACTTATTATAGTTAACACAAACAGGATAAAAAGAATTTTTATTCCCTTATCTTTATTGATGTTAAGTGAATCTGCCAGGAACATTACTATTAGAGTTACTAACACAATGAAGGAACCAATTAATAAATTGATTGAAATCATATTTGCCTCCCCAACCAAATATATAATAATATTATCTTTTAAAGCATTTATACTTGGTTTAAAAACCACTTTGTTCTTTATTTTCTATCCTTTATTGAAGTTAAACTAACGTAACCACCTTCATGTCACTTTTTTGTGTTTCCGGATAAAAAATAAAATAAGTGGCACCATAACAAAAGGCATCATTGTTGCAGCACCAATTAGAACATATTCAATATTATTGGTACTGATAGCTTGTACTGAAGGTTGTAAGAAAAGTATTAAGTACAATGCAGGTGCGTAAACGTACAAACCCCTATTTGTTGGTGATTTACCATCTTCTGATTTAAATGATTCATATGATCGGAATATGAGGGTGGAGAAGAAAGTAAGAATAAACCATCCCCCGAAATTGCTGATTGGTATGCCGAAGTATGGTCCGCCATTTACCCATATCCACTGTTTAAGTTGTGGTGAAACTGCCACTGGATCCATAATCATGTCCAGGTTCACGGCAATCAAACCTCCAATTGCAGATAATAAAACTAAAACCCCCACCAAAAACAATAAATTATGTTCATATCGTGGTTTTTCTCCCCCAAACCCATATAAAAAGAGATTTGTGATGATATAACTGGAGTATATTATCACTGTCCAAGTTAGAGGAACTGTTATTGGAATTATGCCCAGTAACAAATCTGGAACGTTATAAAAGTATTCTCCAAATATACCATAGTTAACACCTGCAAATTCAAATATCAAACCAAATGAACCTGCAATTAAGATGAATATTAAGGTTTTTTTATTTCCAAGTACCCTGGATGAATGCAATATCACGAAGGAAAAGGCTGCAAACATGTACATAGACCCGATAAAGATAAACAAACTGTAATGATTGATGTATGAGACAATAGTACATATTAAGGTTAATACTAAAAAAACAAAGAGAATTTGTATCCATCTATCTTTATTAAGATGTATGGAATCTGCAAATAATGCTATTAATATCGTTACCAATACAATGAAGGAACCAGCTAATAAATTGAGGGAAATCATACTTGCCTCCAAAACTTGAAAATATTTACATTAATCTTAAATGGTTTAATTTAATGGAATCAATAATAATGTTAATTTATTTAATTTTCTTCTATGAATTTTTCATCCATTCAGATTTAGATTCATCTGTAATTTTTTCCGGATAAAGTCCAGAATTCACATTTAATTTATTTAACTGATTTAGAGTTCATATTATGAATATCTAAACTGATAATATTAAGCAGATCTTTATATCCACCTGATAATTATCGAAGTTCGTTTGATTATTCATTTGATTATCCGGAGTTCATTCTTTTCATGACCACATATAACAAAATGGGGAGTATTATGAATGGAATCATACAGGTAGCAGCGATTAACACGTATCCTATATAATTTAAGGTAATGGCATGTGCAGATTGTTGTAAGAAATACAGAAAATACAAGGCGGGTGCATACGCGTATAAATTAAGATTAGGGGTAGAACTTTCTTTTTTAAATGTAAATGATTCATACAATCTGAATAGCAAAGTAATAAAGAAAGTAACAGCAAACCATCCTATGAAATTGCTGATGGGTATGCCGAAGTATGGTCCACCATCTATCCAGACCCACTGCTGAATTAGTGGTGAAACTGCCACTGGATCCATTATCATGTCCAGGTTCACAGCGATTAAACCATCAATGGCAGATAGTAAAACTAAAAATCCCACTAAAAACAATAAATTATGATTATATCGTGGTTTTTCACCCCCAAAACCATATAAGAACAGATTTGTGATGGTATATGAAATGTACACGATCACTGCCCATGATAAGGGAAGTAATAGTGGGACCAGGTTAAATAACAGTCCAGTCCCAGTGTAATAGTAGTTTCCAAATATCCAGCCATATTTAACACCTAAAATTTCAGCGGTTAAACTGAATAGAGCGGCTATGGTTATGAACAGAAATGTTTTCTTGTTTCCAAGTACCTTTGAAGAGTGCATTATTATAAAAGCGAATGCTACGTACATGTAGAGGGAGCCTATAATAAATATATTGGTTGAATAGTTATAATATGATATTATCAGGCTTATTATGGTTAAAATCAGTAAAAAAAAGAGAAATTTCATCCCTTTTTCTTTATTAAGATGTAACTGTTTTGCAAATATGGTTACTAAGATGGTTATTAGGATTATAATTGTGCCCAGTAACAGGTTAATGGAAATTTCAACCCCTCCTATATGATTATGAGCATGTCTACAATAAGTATGTTGTTGCAATTAAGATCTGATGCTTGATCTATATATAATACTTGTTATTCAGCCTCTTATTTGTTTGATAATATTAATATCCTCTTCATCTATCGCTCTGGTTATAAATAGAGACACTATGTAAACTATCACCGCTAAGAATATTAATAAGAATAATTCCATGTAATTGAAGAATAATAAGAATATGGCCATTATTAAACCAGAGATAATTACCCTGGCAAAATCATTTAAGATTTGTTTCTTATTTAAAAGCATGTTGCTGCTGCTGGCTGTGATAAATACCAGTATAATCATGGAAAGTTCAGTTAGTACAGTGTTAAAACTGGCTGCAATGAAACTAAATTTGGGAATTAAGATCAGGTTAAGGATTATATTAATTATCATGCCCAAAAATGCTATTTTGTTTAGGGTCATCTGTTTATCTGCTGATATGAATAAAGAAACATAGCTTGAATAAATAAAGGTAATTACAGTAGCCCATACCAAAATTTGAAGGGCAATGGCAGAATCTGCATAGGCATTTCCAAATAACAGGATGATTATGTCTTTGGCCAGGAAGGTAACTCCAATACCAATGGGAATACCAACGATGATCATAACCTTTAAATATTTTTCCACCAGTTTGTTTAAGGAATCCCCACCTGAATCATACATTTTTGACATTACAGGGAAGATTGCGGCATTCATCACAAATGGAACAAATAATAAAACTGTTATGATCCTGTAAGCAGCATTGTACAATCCCACTGCTTCATTATTCACCATGAATGAGAGCATGACACTATCTATCCATATGTAAATAGTCGAAAATACCCCTATTAACCCGAACTGAAGGGCAATGACTATGCTGGTCTTCCAGAACTCGAAATCAAATTCCATTTTTGGAAAAGGGAATTTGAATTTACTGGTTGAAATGTACAGATAATAAAGCAATATCAACCCATTTACCAGAGCATAAAGAGCTGATATCCAAATCAAGCCGGAATTGTAGTTTATGAGGATTACGACACCGATAAACATCAGGATACTGTTTAAAACATTGGCAATTGATTGGTATTCCAGTTTCTCGTAGGCCTGGAATATTGAAAAGAATACTCCACAGAAGGTGGTGAATATTAAGGATAAAAGTAAAAAATATATAACGTACAATTCAGACTGAGGATATCCGAGATTATTTATAATAACCACGGTAAAAATTACCACAACGATTGATAATAATAATTTGATGGATATGGTATTTTTTAAATATTTACTGGTTAATGATTTGTCTTTAGCCACTTCTCGTGTCATTAAAGTGGTTAAACCTAAGTCACAGAAGACCGTTAATATGCTGGTGAGTGCTAAAGCAAAAGATAGCACTCCAAAATTTTCAACCCCCAAGTATCTAATCAAGTAGATGGAATAAATAAACGCAATAAAATAACCCAATATTTGGGAAACAAAGAGAGACCCGATGTTCTTGGCTAATTTCTGTATTGCATTCATGTTAATCATTTAAGTTTAGCTATTGATTTTATCAGGTTGATTTAATTTATCATGATGATTGAAGTTTCTGGGAGTCTGATGAAAAAAAGTTATTTAGTGGGAAGTATTTGTTTAAATTATTTTATTTAAATTCTCATTATTCTTCTTAATATAATAATCCCTAACCTCCGCCAATCTTGGTGTGTTAAGAATTTTATCTACTAAATAAATGTATATGAACACCCATACTTAAATTTAACTGTTAAAAATCCCCATACCAATTAATCAAACAAAAATAGAAATGTATTTTTAGAAATAAAGTAATTAAAAGTTTATTAAACTCGTGCAATTAAAAAGACAATTATTTTTTCCAAAAAGGAAAATCTAAGACCATAAACTATTATTCTTCATTTTTTATAAGATAACATGGCCCAACAAAACATGAACTACCACTTATTTACATTATATCTCCACAAATCACCTTTAAAATATCAGCACCGGCATTCACAACATTACCCGAGTATCCTGCTAGAAACAGGAATATTAAAAGAAGTAATTTCCCATTGCAGTTCCTAAAGCAAGTCAAAGCTCTGGGTGGTGACAGTTATACTGGATGTGAGAGATCAACCCCGTTATGTGAAGTCATTTAAAATAAAAAAGAAAAATTAGATTTAAATTTTAAAAAAAATATTCCAGAAGGATTATTCCCCAAGAGATACCCCAGAGAAATACTCCCAGAGAATATCCTGAATTCCTACATCAAACTTTGCTCTTTTTTGCTGAATATAAAGGCAGATATCAGGATCATCAGCACTGCAAAGATAGCAACCACAACAACACTTACATACAATGGAAGTACTGATTGATGAAGAATTATACTCCTCAGGGCATCCACCCCATAAGTTAAGGGATTAATATAGACTGCTACCTGTAGCCAGCTGGGAAGTCCGGTTATAGGGAACAATGCTCCACTTAAAAGGAATATGGGCATTACAATGAAGCTCATGATGAGGTTGAAACCTTCCATACTGTCGGTGAAGGATGCTATCAAAAGTCCCATACCGGATAGGCCTAATGCAATGAGGATTATAACCCCTATGGATTCCAGGAGAATGGGGATGGTCATGGGTACACTGACCACAAATGATAGGAACAGCAATATTATTCCCTGGATAAGGGCTGTAGTACTGATTCCAATGGCTTTCCCCAGGACAATTGAAGGCCGGGATATGGGGGCCACTAAAATCTCCTTCAAGAATCCAAACTGCCGGTCCTGTATCACTGAAAGTCCAGAAAATACCGAAGTGAAAAGTATGGTCTGGGCAATGATTCCAGGGAATATGAATGCCTGATATCCACCGGCCATGTTCCCGAATCTTATGGCGGAACCTAACCCTGTTCCGAATATCAGTAGCCACAAGAGGGGTGTTACCACTGAAGTCAGTATACGTGACCGGTAACGGAGGAATCTTTTGTTTTCCCTGAGCCAGATGGTGTAAATTCCCTCAAGTTCTGCCATGACTATCCCTCCCCCTGAATGGTTCTACCTGTATATTTGAGGAAAACATCCTCCAGGTTAGGGTGTTCCAGTTCTATGGAATAGACAAAAATGTTATTGTCATTGGCAAAGTTCACCAGCTCTGCCACCAGGTTTTCACCACGTTCCACCAGTAGTTTGATCTCAGAGTCCATTACATAAGTCTCTTTAACAAAATCCAGTTTTTCCACCTTTTCAGTGAATTCTTCAAGTTTATCCACCTGCATGGTGATAGTATCAGCCTTTAACTCCCTTTTTAAGTTTTTAGGGGAATCTGCAGTTATGATCTGGCCCTGGTTGATTATAGCTATCTCATCACACAGTTTATCAGCTTCTTCCATGTAGTGAGTGGTCATCAAAACCGAAACATCCTGGTTCTGATTCAATTCCTGAATATATTCCCATATACTTTCCCTGGTCTGAGGATCCAACCCTAGAGTGGGTTCATCCAGGAAAAGAACCTTAGGACGGTGAATCAGACCCCGACCGATTTCCAGTCGGCGTTTCATACCTCCAGAATAGGTTTTAACAAATTCATCAGCCTTGGTACCCAGGGCTATCAGGTCCAGAATTTCTTCTATACGGTTTTCTCTTACATCCTTGGGAACTCCATAGAGTGAAGCATGCATTTCCAGGTGTTCACGGCCAGTGAGGATGTCATCCAGTGCCCTGGACTGGAAAACAATCCCAATGGATTCCCGGACCTCTTTTGGGTTTTTGGTAACATCGTAACCATTAACTGTGGCTGTTCCACCGGTGGGGTGCAGGATAGTGCACAGCATAGATATTAATGTGGTTTTACCCGCACCGTTAGGTCCTAAAACTCCATAAACACTATTTTTAGGTACTTTAAGATTCACTCCGTTAACTGCGGTGAAATCATCATATTTTTTGGATATATCATGGGTTTCGATAATGTATTCCATGCTCTTCCTCCAAGTAAAAAAAATTAATCTCTAGTATAAATGTGTTTTTGTAAGATTTAATAATATCGAAGTTTTTATTATATCGGAGTGAAGTTACCTCCCAATTAGAAATATCACCAATTAGGAGAATTAAAAATCATTCACACCCAAATTTATAAGCAAATATCATTATTTTTATTATCATTCTTTGTTTAAACTAATTATCGTTATTAGTTAAAATTATTAATTTCAGAAGATCCATATATTTAATATCTAAGTATTAGAAATTTGGGGGAAACACCATTGATGGTTAAACTAATTAAATCAAAGGGAATAGCCCATCATTCTTATTTTATTGAAGTCAGTGGTCGGGCAGTTGTGGTTGATCCTCGCCGGGACGTGGATGTTTACCTTCATCTAGCAGAATCATCTGAAATGGATATAACCCATATCTTTGAAACCCATCGTAACGAGGACTACGTCATTGGTTCATTGGAGCTAGCTTGTGCCACAGGAGCAGAGATATTCCATGGTAAAAACCTGGATTTTGCCTACGGAACTCCGGTAAGTGACCGGGACAAATTCCAGTGGGGAAGTATTGAACTGGAAGTTATGGACACACCAGGACACACCACTGAAAGCATATCTCTGGTTTTAAGAGATTTAAGTGTCTCTAAAGATGCTCAGATGGTTTTCACTGGCGATGTGATCTTTGCAGGGGAAACTGGACGTGTTGATCTCTATGGGCCTGATAAAAGTCAGAAAATGGCGGGACTGTTATATGACAGTATCTTTAATGGGATCCTGCCCCTGGGTGATCAGGTAATCCTCTGTCCGGCCCATGGCGCGGGTTCAGTGTGTGGGGCAGATATAAGGGAGCAGGACTACACTACCATTGGTTATGAGAGGAATACCAACCCGCAACTACAGTGCACCAGTAAAGAAGAATTCATCAAGATGAAGGTAGCTGAAGAGCTTTACACCCCACCCTACTTTAAGAAGATGGAATTCTACAACCAGAATGGGGCCCCAATAGCTGGTAGAATTCCTTATTTCAAACCTATTCCTCCTAAAATTCTGAAAGAAAAAATAAATAATGGAGCTTGTATCCTTGATGTTCGCAAACCAACCAGTTTTGCTGGAGCTCATATACCTGGTAGTTTGAATATCTGGAGGGATGGTGTTCCTGCCTTTGCTGGCTGGTTTTTGAACTACGATGACCCCATTATTGTGGTTGATGACCAGATCCAGGGTCTGGATGAGGTCCGTCAGGCCCTTTTCAGACTGGGTTTTGATAATATTTACGGCTACTTGGAGGGTGGTTTTCCCAGCTGGTACCTCCACGCAGGTCAAATTAACTCCATAAAGCTGTGGAGTGTACACCAGTTGAAGCAAAAACTAGAAAGTTTAAAAGAAAAGGGAGAAGGACTAACAGAAAACAGGAAAAAGTTCAAGGAAACTTCAGAAGAGGATTTTTTCTTACTGGACGTGCGCAAAATAGATGACCGCAGAAAAGATTACATTCAAGGATCTCACCACATCTACGTTGGCGACTTACCCCAAAGGATTCAAGAAGTGCCCCATGACATTCCCGTGGTTGTTTACTGTGATTCGGGTTATAAATCCACCACTGCCTGCAGTTATTTGAAGAAAAATGGTTACACTAAGCTAAGCACTGTTTTGGGCAGTATGACTGCATGGAAAAAAGCAAGCTACCCCGTCGTGAAGGCCTGATACAACTTTAGGAATTATACAAACAGATGAAATTCTAATAATTAACAAACACTCCCCTCCATGGTTTTAAACCCAATTAAGGAGATAAATATAACTGTAGTAGAGAATAAAATAAAAATATAGACATAATAACAGGTGATGATTTTGGACGTTCAAAAAATCCCTGCAATGGAAAGAAAAGAATATGATGCGTTTATCGCCAACCAGTACATGAGCAGAATCGCTTTCAAGGGAGATTATCCCTATGTTGCCCCATTTTTGTATGTTTTCAATGGGAAATTTATCTATTTCCTCAGTACCAGGTACGGCAAAAAGGTGGAACTTGTCAAGAGTGACCCTCAAGTTGCAGTGGAGATTGAGGATTACAGTAGTGATATGTCAGAATACCGTTTTGTGACACTTCAGGGCTGTATAAATGAAGTGGATAATGCAAGTGAAAAACTGGAAGTCAGGCAGATGTTCATAGAACTCATCCGGAAAAATAACCTCTCCCCAAATATACTGGCTGCCCTGGGACATTCCCCCCAAGACCCCTTGGAATCCCTTTTAAAAGAAGAAACATCCATTGTATGGAAATTAGTGGATGTCCAAGAAATTGTGGCACTTAAAAGTTCATGATTGGCCTTAAAAATTCTTGCTTAATATTGAAGTTCTGGAATACCCTGAAGTTCTAAATAAACCCTAAAATTTTAGATTAACCTTAAAAGTTCAAATTACATCTCGGGGGATACAATTTTACGATATATGTGATTTAACAAGACTTACGGTTAAAGTTAATGTAAATTCATATGTTACTCCATAATCAAGTACCATTATTGTGATAAGTTATAATTAAATAAATTATAAAAGCCGGTTAAATATAAAATGGAGGTTTGATAACTTATGGAAGGTTTTAAGTTAAATGAGATTCCGAAGTTAATTGCTTCAGTATTCATAGTTTTCATTTCTGGTGCTGTGGGAACCCTAGCCACTCTTCCCCAGATAACCACCTGGTATGCGGCCCTGGCCAAACCCAGCTGGACTCCACCCAATGATTGGTTTGGACCCATATGGACCACTATTTATATTCTTATTGGTATAGCTTTGTTCCTGGTGTGGAGACAGGGTTTAGAAAGGCGTGATGTGAAGTTCACAATTGGAATATTCGCAGTGCAACTGTTACTAAACGTTCTATGGTCCCTTGTATTTTTTGGATTGCACTCCATACTGGGCGGGTTCATACTGATCTGCTTGCTTTGGATAGCCATCCTGGCTAACATGATCGCATTTTATGTCATATCCAAACCAGCAGGACTCCTGTTCATACCATACATAATCTGGGTGAGCATTGCCTCCTACCTGAACTACAGCGTTCTTCTGTTGAACTAAATAATTACATCCCCACTTTTTTTATTTCTTTTAGTTCCAAACTCACTTAAATAAAAACCAATAAAACTCGCTATAAATCTAATAAAACCTAATAAAACTCGCTAATAAATTTAATAGAATCTCTGTTAATAAAATATATTTTAACTTATAAACCCCCCTAATTGGACTATGTCTCGGATGGAGCTGGATAAATGAAATATTATGACTTAACCAAGGAGGAACGGCAGAGTTTTGTGATTAAAATGGAAAATGAATTAATGCAGGACTTGGAAAGTAACAAAAACAGCCACATACTCCAGTACTCATCCAATGAAGATGTTTACATTCGAAAGAATGTTTCCAACATTTTAGGAAAAATTTACCGTGAACAGAGCCTTTTCAAAGAGGAAATAACTCAAGTAGCAGTCCAACTCCTGGAAAATGGTGATGAGAAGGTTAGGCAGACTGCAGTATATATCTTAGGGGAAATTGGGAAACAGGATGCAGATCCAGTTTTTGATTACCTTGAAATTGCCCTGGAAGACCCACAACACAGGGTTAAAAATGCAGTGATGAGTTCTCTGAAAGTTATGGGCCAAAAGAATCCCCAACCAACCTTAAACTTTGCAAAGGTTTTTATTCACCACCCCCAACCTGAAGTGCGGAAAAAAGTGATTCATGGAATTGAACTTAGAGGTAGAACACATCCCGAGGATGTTCTGCCATTATTGGAGGAATTACAGGATGAAACCAACCCAGCAGTACGGAAAATGTTAATCCATGTTCTGGGACAGATAAGTTATAAAAAAGGGTGTCTGGAAAAGGTGACTTCTGCACTTAAAACCTGGAAAAACAGGGAACTGGTGGAAGATACCATTCCTTACCTACTGGAAGTGCATGAAAATTATCCGTTCAGTGCCCTGAACCCTGAAGAAGCAAAAGAATATTTAAAAACAAATTTTAGTGAATTTAATATACAGCTCTAAACACAGTATACATCCCCAAATACTCAATATACCAGCCAAATACAGTTTACAGCCCCAAATACTACCAATATACAAACTAAATAGATAATACAAACTAAATAGATAGATAATGCAACTAAACACGGCATGAAAACTCTATTAACTCTTCTAAGAATAGATGAGATAAACTAGAATAGATGAAATATTCTAGAATAGATCAAATATGAAATTATATTCTCGTTTTGTAAGGTAATTCCCTGAATTTAATGGTGAATTTCGTACCGTTGCCCCTTTCAATTTCCATCAGACCATTTAACTGATTTACCAGCGTTTTGACAACCATTAACCCCAATTTTTTAGATTTCTTAGGATTAGCATCTTCGGGTAAGCCAATTCCATCATCTGCAAAACTTAAAATATAAAACTCACCATCTGATTTTAAATCTATTTTGATAGTGCCATTTCTATCTGGAAAAGCGTGTTTAATGCTGTTGGTTGCCAGTTCATTGATGATTAGACCACAGGGCATGGCAGTTTCAATATCCATTTTTAAACTTTCAATTTGTGTGTTTAAGTTGATGGATCCTTTATCCACATGGTATGAATTAAAAATATCATATAGCAACGTTTCAACATAGTTTCTGAAGTTTATGTAACCAATATCCTGTGATCTGTACAAGTTTTCGTGGATCATAGCCATGGTCCTGACTCTTCCCTGACACTCCCATAATATATCTGCAGTTTGTTTATCTTCCACCTGAATACGCTGCAAACTCAGGAGACTGGATATAATCTGAAGATTGTTCTTTACCCTGTGGTGAATTTCCCTTAACAGAATCTCTTTTTCTTCTAAAGAGTTTTTAAGACTATTTTCCACAGTTTTAAGTTCAGTTATGTCTTCCATAATCAATAATATGCCATTTATCGTATTTTTATCTTTTATTATGGATGGTCGAACCCTGAAAATTACTTCTTTCCCACTTTTATTTTGTATAGTCCATTCAATCTGTTTTAATTCATTTCCGGAGATCAGATGGTTGAAAACTATCTTGGCCGGGTTGTAATCCATTCCCATCATGGATACAATGTTCATAAAGTTCTGACCTATGATTTCCTCCTTTTTAAAGCCAAATATCTCTTCAATCTTATAATTGGATTCTATAATAATCCCCTGACAGTTAAACAGGATAATAGCCTCGGCTGCATTTTCAAAAATGCTTTTAAATTTCTCCCTGGATTCTTCAATGGCTTTTTTAGATACCCTTAACTCAGTCATATCTAAAATAGACATCATACTCTTCTGGTTGCCAGGTAACATAGCCACAGTTAAATAAACGTAGCGGATAGCACCATCACTAGCAAGTAGTTTTGCTTCATAATTTCTTGGAGCGTGATCTGGATTAATCCTGCGCAGATTGTGGTATTCTTCCATCTGCAAACGGTCTTCAGGGGCAAAAAAATCCGTCCACTTCATTCTGCCCTCAATTTCTTCCTTCAAATATCCAGTTAAGGTAGAAAATTCCATATTAACCAGGGAAATCAGTTTGTTTTCCTCAATAATTATGGTGGCAGAACTTGTATTTTCAAAAATAGTTTGGTAATAATTATCCTGAGATTGTTTAAGTTTATTTTCCATTTGTTTTTTATAAAGAGCTACTTCAATGGATATTTTTAATTTACGAGTATTAAATGGTTTGATTAAATAACCATAAGGTGCACTGAGGAGAGCTCGATTAACAGTGGAATCATCAGGAAGAGCAGTAATATATATAACCGGTATTCCTAGTTTTGAAATAGCATTTGCAACAGCTATCCCATCCATACTACCCTTCAAAATAATGTCCATCAGAATAAGATCAGGTTTTAAATTTTGTGCTTTTTCAACTGCTTCTTCACCATAGGATGCAATGGCAACCACATCATAACCCATTGATTGGAGGCTTATTTTTATGTTCATGGCCTCCACCATTTCATCTTCTACCAGGAGAATATTTGCCAAAATTTTGCACCTCTTATTCCTGATGATCCCTTCTTAATCATCAAAACTTAATTTTATAATTTATTGTCTTTTAGAATTATAATTCTTTTAGAATTAATATCTACTGTCAATCCCCAAAAAGATACACTTAAAAATGAGTGATATGCATTTTTTTGCGCATAATCATATATATTTCTTTATTAGACCAGAGATTGAATTTTATTTCAAATTAAAGTAGAAACCAGCAGTTATTACCATAAATTAGTATATGCTACTATATTTACAATAAGTATATATTGGACTATTGAATATATATTCATAACATGGCAAGACCCCGGAGACTAAGAAAAATTTCGGAAGAGCCCCATATAAGGTGCTTCAAACCAGAAAGAGACGATTTAGACTCAATGAAACCTATAGAAATATTTATAGATGAGTTTGAAGCAATCAGGCTAAGAGATTACCATGATATCCAACAGAAAAGATCTGCTGAAATAATGGGAGTGTCACAGCCCACATTTCATCGTATATTAACTTCTGCCCGGAAAAAAATAGCTAATGCACTGATTAATGGGAATACTATTGTTATAAGAGGGAAAGACCAGTTAATACGCTACAAATGTGATGATTGTGGGTTCAAATGGCAACATCCCTTTAAGGAATATAAAAAATGTCCAGACTGCGGATCTATCCGCATCATCTTATTAAAAGAGGATGAAAAGTCATCTCAAGACTCTGAAGAATCTTTGATGGATAGAAAATCTTATGGAGGAAAAGGACTTGGTGCAGGACCACCAGCAGTTTGTAAATGTCCTAATTGCGGTTATGAATCCCCAAAAACACAAGGAGTGCCCTGCAGCAATACCAAATGTCCCGAATGTGAAACCCCACTTTGTGGGAACCCTTGAACACTAAATAAAAATGACTGTCTTTAATCACGCTATTTAATCAAGAATAAATACAACAACACGGTTAATAAAAGATAAAATAAAATTAAAACTTAAACAAGCGTTTTAAGATCACTTTAAGGAGATTATAATAAAAAATTGGGTGATTGAATGTCTTTCATCGAAATAAAAAACATTAACAAAACATTCAATGGCGTTGAAGTCCTGAAAAACTTGAACATTAATGTGGAAGAAGGAACAATATTAGGAATTCTGGGAAAGAGCGGTTCTGGAAAATCAGTTCTAATAAACATGCTCCGTGGAATGAAAGATTACAAGCCAGATGACGGCCAGATAATTTATAACATTGCACTTTGTCCTGAATGCCTTGCTGTTGAACCACCATCCAAAGAAGGCCAGTCCTGTAAATGTGGAGGGCAATTTGAGAAGAAGGAAGTTGATTTCTGGAATTGTGACCGCCATATATTCACAGCCATCAGACGACGTATTTCCATAATGCTTCAGAGAACCTTTGCACTGTATGAAGACGAAACTGTGATTGATAATGTTTTAAAATCTATCACTGAACATGATGAAGAAGAAAGCACTTACATGGCCATTGACCTCCTTGAACTGGCCCAGATGACCCATAGGATCACTCACATTGCACGCGATCTGTCTGGTGGGGAAAAGCAGAGAGTGGTGCTGGCCAGACAACTGGCCAAAGAACCCATGATATTCCTGGCAGATGAACCAACCGGTACTCTGGATCCAACCACCGCTGAATTCATACACCAGGCCCTTATTGAAGGTATTAAAGGTCAGGGTTTAAGTATGGTAATTACCTCCCACTGGCCAGAGGTAATGAGAGATCTTTCTGATGAGGTGATCTGGCTGGATAATGGTGAAATTATCCAGAAGGGAGATCCAGAGCAAGTTGTGGAAAGCTTCATGGAACACGTACCCCAACCCCAAAAAAACAAAAAGTTTGAAACCGGTGGCCCCATTATCGAGCTCCAAGATGTTAAAAAGCATTATTACTCCATTGATAGGGGAGTGGTTAAAGCCGTGGACGGTGTTAACCTCAGTGTAGATGAAGGCGAAATATACGGAGTGGTAGGTCTTTCTGGAGCAGGTAAAACCACCCTATCAAGACTGTTATATGGCCTCACCGATCCCAGCAGTGGCCAGATAAAGGTGAAACTGGGAGACCAGTGGATCGACATGACTGAAAAAGGTCCTTTCGGCCGGGGCCAGGTAAAACCATATCTGGGGATACTTCACCAGGAATACAGTCTTTACCCCCATCGTAATGTGTTGGGAAACCTGACCGAAGCCATCAGCCTGGAGTTACCCGCAGAATTTGCCAAGATAAAAGCACTTTACGTTTTAAACGCAGTTGGGTTTAGTGAGGAATACGCTGAAAAGATCCTCCATAAATATCATGATGAATTGAGTGGAGGAGAACGCCACCGGGTGGCCCTGGCCCAGGTACTCATTAAAGAACCTAAAATAGTTATTCTGGACGAACCAACCGGCACCATGGACCCCATTACCAGAGTTCAGGTTACAGATTCCATTAGAAAAGCACGAAAAGAGCTTAATCAAACTTTCCTCATAATATCACATGATATGGATTTTGTACTGGATGTTTGTGACCAGGCTTCCATTATGAGAGGTGGGAAAATCCTTAAAACAGGACTCCCATCGGAAGTGGTGGAAGACCTTACCAGTAAAGAAAAAAACAAGATGTTGAAAAAGGGCAAAACCTGAAAAAATCAGTGTTAAGTGAACTTGAAATGTTACTAAATTGGATAATGTTACAATAACTTGGATAATTTACAATTAATTTAAGGCTACAATAAGCCAGATAATGATACAGTTAACTGTAATGTTACAATAAATGGATTAAATACAGTTCTTAACAAAATGAAGGATATGATCCTTCTTTTGACTTTTTTTATCTGAACTTTTTTTATAGATAATTTAATCCCTAATCTGGAAATATTTAGATGAATATTTAAAAATCAATTCGTAAAAGGTGAAAATGTGTATAAAATACTCTTATTGGCTTTAGTTATAGTGGTGGTTGTTTTTGTGATAATAAACGACCCTTTGAAAAAATATTGAAAAATAAGCCACCATTGTTTTTGTCGCTCACAAATGCACCTAATGCATATCATTCCCCATAATAATGAAAATGATAAGAATAACTGAGAATAATTAAGAATAAATGAGGTAATTGAAAATAAATAAGAATAACTGAGAATAAATTAGAATAAAGGAAAATAAATGAGAATAAACCCTTTTTTAAAACAAATTTACTTAGTTTTATGGGTTATTTCTAAACAGATTATAAGTAGTGAGATTAATCCTCCCACTACCCAGCAGAGGGGAGAAGTGAATGAAATTCCGGAAATAACTCCAAAAAAGATTGCCAGTATAGCCCACATGGCAAAAATAAGGAGAATCAAAACTCCACCGATTATTAAGCCAAAAATAACCACCAGACATCCTAATTTAAGAGCCTTAATTAGGTTAGTATCTCCTTTTTTGGAAGTTTCCAGGGGTGTCAACTGTGAATTCCCTTTTTCACCATATTCTGATTCTTGATCAGCTCCGAGTCCCTTTTCATGGTATTTCATGTTTATCTTAAAAATTTGAGTTATGCTGGGATTTTCTTTATTTTAAGGGTGTTCAGGATCTCTTTGTAGGCAGATTTATATTCTGATTTGAAATCCATCTGCAGTATCTTAACTGGTGCATCCGTAGATGATAACAGGATATAGATGTAAGGTCCATTGTTATTTTCTCCTTGCCATGTGCGGTATCCATTGTATTGGCCGGAAGAACCATCAGGGTATACTTTCTTCAGATTTGTCAGGTTACCTGTGGAAAAACGGATATTCCCAACGTAGTTACTGGTACTGGTTTGGTTGGAGTTATAAAAGTCTACTATGGTGTAATTTTCAAAGGTGTATTGCACTGCCACCAATGAAGTAGGATAATTGAATTTTACATACTGGTCTTCGAAAGTCCCATTACTGCTTATTTCCTTTTGGGAAGTTCCAGTTGCCCATAGTAATACAACCACCACTGCAATCACTAAAATCAACAACAATAACACGATGTTAAATTTCTTGTATTTTACTTTTTTAATCAAATCGCCTCCAATAGGGAGAATGAAACATACTTATCCAATGAATATTTAAATCAATAGTTTATCCTTAAATTCACAATGTAAACAGTTTGATATGTAAATATTATTGAAATATTAATATTATAACTAATAATTGACGAATCTTTATAAGAATATTTCCCCAAATTAGACCCAGATCAAAATCAAGTTATGAAAAGAAATAATCGCATACCTCAAATTGATTGTGATCGTTTATATAGTCTTTCCTGAACTTTTTCACTCTTAAGTTCCCTTAAAGCATCTGAAGCTATCCATTTAGCACTCTTTGAATCCATTTTCTTAATTTCACTTGCAACAACAATTGCCTTTTTGTTTAAGGAAGTATTCTTTTTCCCAATATGTCTTAAAGCCCAGTTAACAGCTTTTTTAACGTAAGTTCTATCATCAGTTGATTCTTTGATTATTAATGGGAAAAACTGTTCAAATTTTTCATCTGGTGCATTCTTATCATGAACTGCTAAGGCTGCGATTAAAGCAAATGCCGCCCTCTTTTTAAACTCTTCTTCACTTTCACTCCACTGGAAAATTTTCTGATAAGCAAATGGTGTCAAGCGGAATAATTTCATACAGCACTGGTCACATATCTCCCAGTAATCAAATTCAACAGCCCACAAATCCATCTGATCCGAGGTGACCTGTTTAGGATCCTCAATCATGCAGGCCAGTATCCGAGTTTCACGGTAACCTGCCCCCCACAGTCTCAATGCCAGTTTATGATTTTTTCCTGCCTTTTTAGCAATTTTTCGAAGTTCAGGAATGCGGACAGCATAGGTTTTTTGAGGGTTGATCCCAAAACGAGCCATTCCCTCCACATCCTGTGGGCTTGACAGTACTTCCAGTTCCCTGATGATCTCATCATATTCCATTTTACAACCTCAATATGATCTTATCTTATAAATTTCTTAAATATTAACCATTATTCGTATTAACAGTAGATCATAGGAACATTAGATTATAAGGGAATTTGTTAGAGAAGAATGATGTTAAAAAGGTTATTATCAAACTTTATGCTAATCTGTGCAAAAGTATAATTCCATTAAACAATAAAAAATCCATATAAGTGTAAATAGGGAAATGTTTTTTGAGGGTGGGGTTTTTAATGCTTGAAAGTTTAAGAGACAATCAAAAATTAACCTTACTGGTAATTTCACTGGCCAGTTTCATGTCTTTTCTTGATATTTCCATTGTGAATGTTTCCCTACCCACCATGGCTAAGTACTTCGGTGTGACTACCAACACTATTTTATGGACAATTCTAATTTATATCATTGTTTTAAGTAGTTTTTTAATTGTTTTCGGTAAATTAGCCCAGCAAAAAGGGTTTAAAAAGGTTTTTCTCACTGGATTTCTTGTTTTTATCACTGGCTCTGCATTGTGTGCCATTTCCACCCAGTTTCATGAACTGATTATTTTCCGGCTCATGCAGGCAGTGGGTGCCACCATGTTCTCCGGGATCGCAGCGGCCATGGTACTTCAATACCTCCCTGAAAACAAGCGAGGACGGAATCTGGGAATTGTGACCACAATCGGCTCCCTGGGTTTGGCGCTGGGCCCTTTACTGGGAGGTTTTATAACTGAATACATTAACTTCCACTGGATATTTTTTATCAACGTTCCCATCGGGATTATTGGCATCATACTGGGTTATGCCGTACTCCATGAAACAGATAAACATCCTGGTTCCCTGGACATACCCGGGGTGGTCATGATCTTCATTGCCCAGAGCACCCTTATCTTCGCACTTAACAAGGGACTGGATTATGGTTGGACGTCCACCATAATACTGGGTAGCCTAGTCTGCTCGGTGATATTCTGGGCCCTCTTTGTGTTCCAGGAATCAAGAGCCCCTGAACCTCTGATTGACCTTAACTTTTTGAAGATGAGGGAGATATCTCTGGCCAGTGCTGCTAATGTTTTCTCTAACATGCCCTTTGCCGGGGCAGTGGTGCTTTTACCATTCTACTTTGAGGTGGTGAAGGGAATGAGTACCAGTTATTCTGGTATGATGTTAACCCTCATGCCCATTGCCATCATTATAGTTGGCCCCCTGGCCGGTGTGCTTTCGGATAAAATCGCACCTAACCGGGTTACTCTTATGGGTGCGGCAATTGGAGTGATTGGGTGTCTGGTTTTATCCACTTTCAACCCCTCAAGTAGCTTAATCTATATAGCAATTGGGCTTTTGATTTTAGGGGCTTCGGTGGCCACTTTCAACCCACCTAACACTAAGTTCATTCTTTCAGAAAGCCCATCCAAGTACAGGGGGATAGCGTCGGGCCTGGTTAACACTTCCAACATGATCGGTAATGGTTTTGGAACCGGGATTCTGGGTACTGCAGCAGCTATGGTTGTTTATACCACAGTGGGCCCCAGTACCAGTGATAAATTAACACCAGCACTGGTCTCTCAGGGGCTGCACAATGCATTTATTATTGGGGCACTGGCCATGGGAGTAGCACTGGTTTTGATTGCCATGACCCGGTATAAAAAGTCTGTTGATTGAAAAGAAGAAATATCGACTGTTAAAAAGTCAAAAAGTCCCTGAAGAAGATTACTTACTAATATCCCTGAAAAACTATCACCTAATCACGGACTTTTATAAAGAATTAAAATCCCCTTAAACAGGGACTCCTCATTAATGAATTAGAACCCATTATCCAGATTAAAACCTCATTATTAGAATTAAAAGATCATATCAATAAGATTAAAATAGTGATGGATATCATGCTGAGGGCTGTGCTCAGGAATATGCAGGCGGCAGTTACTTTTATATCCAGGTCGTATGTGATGGCCAGGGCCAGACTGAGCATGGCAGAGGGCATACCAGCTTCCACAATGGTTACTGTCCGGTCTAGTCCTGTGAAGCCCACCAGTCCCACCACAATTAGGGCAATTAATGGTGAAATAACTAATTTTAGCACTGTAACAAAAGAAGCAACACCAAAATATTCTTTAATACCCTTAAATTCCAGGGACAAACCTAACGCCAACATTATCATGGGTATTGCAGCACCGCTAAGGTAAGTGAGAGTGCTGGGAATGACTGATCCCAGTGGAAGATGAGCTAAATTGGCAATAACTCCCAGGATAACTGCTAGTAACGGTGGGAATAAGACCGATCTTTTGATTATATCCTGGTAACTACCACCGTAAAGAATTAAGAAAAATATTCCGAAGGATATGAATAGTATGGTGGAGCCCACATCATAGAATACTGCCCTCACTAATCCTGTAGCTCCAAAGACACCCAGCACCACAGGATATCCCAAAAATCCTGAGTTGAAGAGGGTGGAAGCTGCAACCACTCCCCAGCGAGTTTTAGCTGGGTAACCCTTAAAGTAAGTGAAAAGGTAGGCCAGAATTCCAGATATGAGGCCCATTGTAATACAAATGAGGGTAATGGTTCCAAAAGTTTGGAAGTTTGATAGATCTGCGTGGTACATGGCCAGGAATATCAAGGATGGCATGGCAATGTACACCACAATCTTATTGATGGTTTGAGTATCTTCTGCCTTTAAAAATTCAAACCTGCGGCATATATAGCCAATAATAATCATTAATACAATGGCGATAATGGTTTCATAGGAGTTCATACTGTATAATGTATATCTCTTTTCATAATTTAATATTCTCGAATTAATTCAGATATTGTTAATTCTGGTGTTGATTAGGGATACCCTAATTTTGAGGACTTGTTTAATCAGAAATTCGAATAATATCGTTTTAAAACTCTTAAAACGTTTAAAGTAATCCATTTACTTGGTTTTCCCTTTCTTTCGATACTGGTTTGGAATCGTCCATTAAAGGTGTTCTCCAGGATCCACTGGCCTTCCGGGTTCTGTTTGGAAATCATGATTTTCAGGGCTTCATTCATCCTTTCATCTTGGTACCCTAATTTAGTAAGTAAGCCCAGCACTTCCAGAGCATCTACATTCCACATCAGTGGAAAACCAAATTCTAACCATTTAAAACTACCCTTGACTGGAGGCTGGCTTCTTTTATGAATATGGTGGTTGAGCATGTGTTCTGCGCCTCTGGATATGCAATTCTCAATTTCAGGAGTTCTGCTTTTTGGTGGTATTTCAGCCAAGGCTTTGAGGGTTTTTATTATGATACTGTGACAGGTGCGTTTGCCCCAGCATTGTTTCCATCGTTTATATGGCCATTCATCGGGAGCTTTCCCTGGTTCATCATCAAATCTTTGATATTTTATAAGCCATTTTATGGCCTTTTGAATCCTCTCATCATCCAGATATCCCAATCGAATAAGACTCCAGGTCATGTTGGCTGTGAGACAGGGCAAGACTCTTTCATGATCTCCGCCAACGTTACTGCTTAGGTTATTAGCAGATTTCCTACCCCTTACCTCTTTACTACTAATATATGAAAATGCACCACTTTCAGGATCCTGGGAGTTTTCAAGGATGAATTCACATGCATTTCTAATTCTTTCATCCCGAGGGTCTGCTTCTAGCTCTGCCAGTATTATAAGCTGCCAGGAAGTTCCTTTATACTTGCCACGAAGATAAAAATTCTCAGGGAGCCCCCAGTATCCACCAGATTCCTGTTTAGCCAGTATTTTTGGAACTACGCCCACTTCCATTATCTTTTCTCTGGTACAAGTGACATGGGAGTCATTTTGAGGCTTATCCAGAATATCAAGCATGGTAAAATATCTAACTGAAGGGTTATCCTCTTCCAGGAGCCATGGAATAGGATCTGCATTTAAATAGGATTTCCAATCACACATAAGTCATCTTGTTTTAGTAAATTTACTCAAATATCCCGAAAACCCTTTTATGAACCTAACCCTAATGAAATCATACCCTAATCATTCAAAAGGCTGTCTTATGACTGTTCTAAGTTTTTCAGGCTTGGTTCTGCGCATATCACTGATGTATATTTCGTGGTGTTTTCCCCTTAACTGGTAACCTTGATTTTCAATGTATTCATGTAATCTATTAACTGCTGGGGCTTCGGCTTCACCATAAGGCCCGATATGCATTATCTGCACAGTTTTCCCCTCTTTGAAAGTTTCAAATCGTAGTTTGGATAAGGAAGGTAAATCTTTCTTTTTTTCAAGTTCTTCTATAGCCTTGTTTATCAGAGTTTCATTGATAAAATCGGGTTGGCGGATCATCACCGTCCATTTCCAGAAACTTTTATCAGCAATGGAAAATTCTTCCATGTTTTCAACCCACCAAAGGCCTTCCAGAGGCATGACAACGTAATCCTGGGATTTTTCCTTTTTACTGGTGAATTTAGTTTTATATGAAACCGGGAACAATGTTTCCATGGCATCCTGGTACTCCTGAGAGGTGTTAGGGTCTCCCTGCCCATCAATCATTAAAAATTTCATCTCCGGCAGATCTATCACTGAAACATCACTGGTGGATGGATAGTAAAACAGCTTTTCTTTCTTTTTTAAGTCTAATTTAGGCATAATGTTCCTCCGTTTACATTTTATTTAGGTCATTTTTTCCAGTTAAATAACCCATTCCAATGGTTATGATAGGTATTATAAGATAAGTGATACCTATATCCATAAAATAACCGTTTATGCTCATCTGCATAGGACTGGGAGGTAAAAACAGGAACAGATCAATGATCACACTCATTAAGAACCAAACCACACCAATCAAGATTCCCTCCCCTAATAGATCCCCGTCAGCATTTTTAAGATAAATACCAGCCAGAACCACCGTGATCAAGGAAATGATTACTGGCATTACTGATTCAAAAAGTGGATTTCCTGCGGTTTTAAGTGGGTACATAAAAAATGAAACTATAAATGGGACTAACCAGACAAAAAATCCCAATAAAACTATTTTTAAATATTTGTTCACAGTTAATCCTCCTATTTCAATTAAATCTATTTTTTCAAGATGGGAAAACACATTTCAGTTATAAGCTCGTTTTCTGGGGTTTCATTAGGATCGGAAATGTAGGTTTCCACAGGAGGACCAATAATTTCATAGCCATTTTTATAGGCGTATTCAGCCAGTGCACCAATTGCCATACCACATCCACTATAAGGACCTTCATAAACAGTTGAAAGAACCAGTTTTTCCGGTTCCGTTTTGATTTTCACACGTCCTTCCTCTTTTGCATCTCCTGCAAATGGCATTCCCACCTCGTACTGCAGTTTTTCAACTGGCACTTCTTCAGGGCTGTTGTAGTAAACTCCGAATGGTGGCCCCATCATCTGCAGGCCTTTGGCCATTAAAAAACCCACAATTTCCCCCATTAGAACCGGGACTTCCTCATAGGATCCTTTATAGTTTATGTATGCTACCTGTCTTTTTTCCATCTTTTTTTCTTTTATTTCCATCATTTCACCTCATAACGTGATTTTAAGATTTCAAAGTATTAATCTAAGATTTTAAGGAGATGTTCTTTTCAAAGATTCTCCTCTTTTTTAATTTTTTCAATGAATTCTTCCACCCAGGCAATTTCTGTTTTAAGAGTGGCCAGTGGTCTGCTGAAAAGTGCCACCACATAATATGGGGCCCCTAATTCTTCCTGAGTCTTCACCGAACTTTCCAAAAATTTTATCCTTCCCTGTGCTGATTCTGTATAATTTTCCAGGCAGTTTATGACTTCCTCAGGTGGGAGATAATTAAGATAGGCTAGACCCAGGTCAATGGGTGAAATTATTTTTTTATTCCAGGAGAGAAGATCACGGATCTTCCCAGCCATGGTTTCCCTTCCAAGGTCAGTGATGGTGAAAACTTTGCGTGATGGTTTCCCCTCCACTTTTTCCAGTTTTGATGAGACCAGTTCCTTCTTCTCCAACTTCTTTAAGACGTAATAAATGGATGAAAATCCTATAGTTGTCCAATTACGCATCCCCCATCCTTCAATGGTCTTTTCAAGCTGGTAACCGTACTGGGGTTCCTCATAAATCAAGCCCAAAATGGATGCTTCCAAGTCCGATATTCTAACCATATTATATTCTATGTATAGAATAACTATAAAAATATTTCTAAAAAAAAGATTGCAAAAAGGAGATGAAGTCATTAAAAATAAAATACAAAAAATAAGAGGTTTAAAATCAGGACATATCAGGAAGTATGCAAAATAAATAGTTAAACTGCATGATATGGTTTTTTAAGGTTTCTTTTCCATTTCATCAAGTTTATTCTCGATTTCATCCATTCTTTTCAGGACTTTATCCAGTTTTTCTTCATGACTTTCAAAACTTTCCCTAAGCCCTTCTGCAGTTTTTCCCAGCTTATTAGATGCTTTTTTACTTTCTTTTCTGAATATTTCAATGAAAGAAAAAGCTAAAGTGGCTGTGACTAAACTCAGATATCCCATTCCTGTTAATATGAGGATTGTGCCAATTATATGGCCAATTAACGTAACTGGAACTATATCTCCATAACCTACAGTGGTCATGGAAACAATTGCATACCAGATTGCAGCTTCATAACTGGGAACCTCGGGGTTAACCCCGCTTTCGACTATAAAAAATAGGTATGACCCGAATATAATGACCAACAGCAGTAAAAATGTGGCGTAATCTAATTTAGTCTTTTGAGGATATTTACGGACCTCTCCTGAGGTTATTTGAAGGACCTTGAAGAGCGCATAAATTCTTACTATTCCAATTAATCCAATGAATATCTTAAAATTCATTAAATGGAATATATTGAAACAGATGAAGAATAACGGAACACTGGCAACTATATAAACCCAATTTTCTCGAATAAAATCCCAGGTATTCTGATTATCCCCCCTTATAACTCTGAAAAGTATAAAATCGATTAAAATAAGGATGCCAATTATTATATCCCAATTACCAAAAGCATAAACAGAGCCTGTTTTTATACCTGCAATAAATCCTATGGATACTAAAACCAGAAATAAGAGTTCAATTATTATCAAAACCGATAACAATGCTTCAAAAATTACTTTATAGTGTCGATCCATCTTTTCCCCCACAATTTTAAACCAGTTTTAAGACTCTCTTAAACTATTTGATTAAGACTTTATAATAACATCGCGATTAAGTTATAGATTAAAGTGCAAATATGATTACATCCTTGCCAAGAGTCAGCTTATTATACTGATAGTTAATTAGGGAAAAAATGGATTATTATGACTGATAATTTATGTTACAGGAAGGATAATGTTACGATATTTTTAAATAAGAATGAAACTTTATTCAACAATAAATTTAAATTATATATCATGGACATTTTATCCACAATATTTAGTGGCATGAGTGCAGTAATAATCGGAATTATATTAGGATTGATTATAGCCGCCATTATTGGAGTAACCGCACTTGTAATTATCAAAATCAGGGATAGGAATAAAGATCAGTAACCTTTCATTTTTAGGCTCAAAATCCGTTCAATTTGATGATTTGAGAATAAAGTGAAACCCAATGCTTGTTTTAAAGTGATAATCTTTAATAGGACTACGATATCGGACTATGCTAAAACAAAATCATTAATAATTCATACAATAGCGAATTTAATTATCATATGAGTGAATTGGTAATACTGTTATTATTTCTTTTCGCTGCTTTTATTTCCATAGTTATTGGTACTGTGGCCGGATTTGGAACATCGACCATTTTCCTACCCATTGCACTTATTTTCGTTGACTTTAAAAGTGCACTGGTGCTGGTGGCCATTACCCATCTTTCAGGTAGCATTGGGGCAACCACCTTCTTCCGCCATGGTCTGGATAAAAGATTGATACTACTTTTCGGAATTCCCAGCGTGATTTTAACTGTGCTTGGAGCTTATATTGTAATTTACATCCCCCAAAATATTTTAACAACTTTTTTAGGAATATTTCTCCTTTTATTTTCCATTTATTCCCTTAAACATCCCAATTTTAAGGTTAAAGCAGGGCAACTCAACACCATTATTGGGGGAAGTTTATCTGGATTCCTGCAGGGTTTAATGGGAATAGGTGGCCCTTTAAGAGGGTCTTTTCTTATTTCATACGACCTGGACAAGATCACTTACATTGCCACGCTATCAGCCATTGCAGTGTTGATTGACACCACCAGAATCCCCATATACTTTGCCAGCAACCTGCTTGATGCGCAGTTTTACTATTACATTCTACCCCTGATTGTAGTTGGTGTCCTTGGATCGTACACTGGTAAAAAAATTGTTACTAAAATTCCACAAAAAACCTTCAAAAAAGTTGTTCTGGTTGCAATTGGGTTGGCTAGTCTTTTATTAATATATAGTGGAATTTATTCCATTATTGTAACTTGATTTAAAAAGAGTAATATTATTCATTGCCATGCACGTGTTTTGGCGTGTTTTAGGGGCCCGCACACCCTCCTGATTTAAAGGTATTATCTCTGTGTTGCAAGTATAGGAGATCCTATTTTATTTAAAATCATATTCATTTCAATGGTATATTCTTTTTTTAAAGATTATATCTGCCCAGGATCTGTTTTCAGGATGTATTGATTCCCAACTGATTTTTTGGTTTTGAGTAAAATGATATGCAGGGTTACAGCCAATCCCACAATGGGTAATATGATAAGGAGATAACTTCTGTCCTGGAAAAGGTAACATGATACTGTTAACGTGGCCCATAAAAAAACAATGCTTTTAATTTTAATATCCAATGGTATTCCCTGTTTGGTCTGGTAATTTTCTATGTAACTTCCAAAATAACGGTTACTGAGTATCCATCTTTCTGCTCTTTTGGAACTTTTGGTAAAGCAAAAAAACGAGGCTAAAACCAGGGGAGTGGTGGGTAATACTGGAAGAACCACACCCACTGCTCCTACTCCAAGTAAAACAGCACCTAAACTTAAGAAAACTAAACGCTTTGTTTCCATGGTTTTACCTGACATTATTCTGAAATTTAGCTTATTCCAACTTTTTAAAGGTTAATCAGTTGTTAAGGAATCAGTTGATCAGAGATTAATCCGTTGATCACAGTTTATATGTTATTCAGGGAAATGCTTCCGGAACACTTCCACCATTTCATGAGGTTCTTTTAAAATATAAGTTTCGTACATCTTGGCCAGTTTTTCCACGTGCTCAACATCTTCCTTTCGGATGGTGATCTTCAGATCCTTCCCATCAGGAAGCTGGGTTATGGTCACTCCCTCTTCCACATCAGAAGGTAATATGTAAATGGGCACATCGGCTTTTTGACCCATTATTGCTGCATTGGAGATGAGAGTGTCTCCCATTCTCATTGCTATCTTGGCTACAGTGTTTGAGGTGGCTGGTGCAATTAGCATGAATTCATACTTACCCAGTTGGATATTGCCTGCTAAAAATGGTGCGTTTGCGTTGATTTCAACCCATACACGGTCAAAGTTACTTTCTATATCATTGGATATCCCGTAATATTTAACGACTTGGTCTCCAGATTTGGATATAAATACTTCTATGTCTACCTGGTCTTCAAATTCCAGTCGTATTTTCTCCATGACCTTCATGGTTTCCAGTATTTTATCCCCAGCACCGGTAATTCCCCAAGCGATTTTTTTCTTCTTTTCCATTTAAAATCCTCCAATTCTTACTTCAAAGATTTAGGACTATTTACAAAATTTTGGGATTTTTTTAACAGGTTTAAGACTCGTTAACTTAAAAATTTAGACTGAGAATTAAATCTGACTGATAGTTTAAATTTGACTGATAAATTAAATCAAAAAGGGAGTTGTTTAAACTTATCCCCTTTATTGTGATGTTAATTATTTCGTGAGATTTATTTCGTTAAATTGTAAGTCTTTCATCCTTCACTTCTTCAATTACTTTATATAAACTTAGTTCTATATAGAACCTGGTTCTATATAAGTTTTTGTCCGATAGTTTTTTATTACTCATCCACCAACAGTATTCCATGGAAGAGAAATTAAAAGCAGAAAAGATTAAAATCACCCCCCAGAGAAGGGAGATCATAAGAATATTAACTGAACTGGAAAAAACACATCCCTCTTTCAACCAGATTTACCGGGCAATCAAAGAAACCCAGCCCAATGTAAGCCGTTCCACAGTACATGAAAATCTGAAACTACTGGTTCAAAGGGGAATTATATGGAGTTTTAATTATAAAGGTGAAACTCGTTATGAAATGAGTCCTGAACCTCACGTGAACTTAGCCAAGTTCAATGGTGAGATTAAAGATATAGAAAATGAAAAATTAGATGAAAAGTTAGATGAAATAATAAAAATCTTAAATGAAGAAGAAGGTATTGAAATTAAATCTTTACTAGTTCTTGTGGAAAAATAAAAAGTTAATTTCACAATGAAAATTCTACTGGAACTTAAATTTACTCTCTCCAGGAAATACTCATTTTACTACCACATTATGATTTATTAACTTATAATTAATGTATGTCATTATATGTCCCAAAAAGCTCTAAAAATAGCTTTAATCCCATTAAATTATATTTTGAAGTTTTGTTTAATTGAATTCTATTGATATTTTTTTCTACTACTGAATAATGGATAATGCAAACCGGGCTAAATCTGAATAGAATTGGTATAACCTGGGTGTCAATTGGGAAAAACTACTTTTAAAGTCTTTTTTAGAGTATAGGGCATGAAATTTAGAAGTTTAATTATCAAAAACATTTTTAGGAACAAAACCAGAAGTTTGCTGGCTATTCTGGGTATTGCAATAGGAGTAGCCACCATACTGGGCCTGGGCCTGGTAACAAATGGACTGGCAGCTTCCACACAACAAGCACTCACTGCAGATGCAGCCGATTTCACAGTGATTGCTGGAACCACTGGAGGGGGTGGAGGTCCTGACGGGGCTTCCGGAGGTGGTGCTCCTGGTGGACAGGGAGGTCAACAGTTAATTAACCAGACCAAGGTAGCTGAGATCCAGCAGATATCTGGAGTTGGAACTGCTGCAGGGGTTTTAAGAACTAACGTTGATCTAAATGACACCAACAGCAGCACTAACAGCACAACTACAACTACAACTACTAGTACCAGTGGATCTTCCAACGGGAACACCGGCCCGGGGCAGGGCAATTTCAGGATGATGTACAGTGTAATTGGAATTGACAGCAGTAACTTGGGTCTGGATGATATCGTGATAACCAATGGTACAGCATTCTCCAATGACAATCAAGTTATAATCGGAGAAATGGCCGCTCAAAGCCTTAATAAAACAGTGGGAGATACCATTACCCTTTCCAACCAGACCTTCACCATCACTGGAATCTATGAAACTGGGAACTTCCAGGATGATCGGGGAATAGCCATGTCACTGGGAAAACTGCAGAGTTTGACTGGAAATACTGACCAGGTATCGTTGATCCTGGTTAAAGCCGCCAACGGCACTAGTTCCAGTACACTGGCTGATACCATTGAGAGTAAATATCCCAATGAACTTTCCACCTCCACCTCTCTTTCAGGGATGGAAAGAATGAACAACGGGCTGGAAATCATCGAATCGGGTGCATGGGCTGTCACCCTTCTGGCCCTGTTAATAGGTGGTATTGTGGTTGTGGTTACCATGGTAAAATCAGTGGTAGAAAGAACCAGAGAAATAGGTGTGCTGAAAGCAGTTGGATGGACCAATAAGAGAATTCTAACCATGATAATAGGAGAATCTGTGGTTCTCTCATTACTGGCCGCTGTTGTGGGAATAATAGTTGGTGTAGGCGTAGTGGAAATCATATCCAGTGCCCATCTCATCATGGGTGTTGAACCTGCATTCTCAGCCGGTTTATTCTTGGAGTCACTGGCAGTGGCTATCTTCCTGGGAATAGTTGGAGGAATATACCCAGCCTACCGGGCTTCCAGACTATCACCAACCGAGGCGTTGCGTTATGAATAATCAAACCACTATGAACAATCAGATTACTATGAACAATCAGATCAGTACCAAAGAAAACATAATCACCCTCCAGAACCTTAGAAAAATGTTTGATGATGGACAAACCCCTGCACTTAATGGGATCGATCTTGAAATCAAAAAAGGAGAGTTTGTTTCCCTGATGGGCCCCTCAGGCTCAGGGAAAACTACTCTTCTCAACATGATCGGGGCTCTGGACCGGGCAGATGATGGGAGTATCACTGTGGCCGGCCACAATCTGATGGAAAAGAAAGACTTCAGTTCATTTAGATCAAAAGAGATCGGATTTATATTCCAGTTCCACAACCTGATACCCAATCTCACTGTTTCAGAAAATGTTCAAATACCCATGCTGGAAACCGATGTCCCAGATGAAGAGATGGCTCAAAGAGCAAAAAAACTATTAAAATCTCTAAATCTGGGAAATAAAGTGGATCAAATCCCCACTAAACTTTCAGGAGGGGAAAGACAGCGCGTGGCCATTGCCCGAGCCCTGATGAACCATCCATCCATTATACTGGCGGATGAACCCACCGGATCACTGGACTCAAAAACAGGAGACATAATTCTGAACATACTGCGTGAAATCCACCAGAAAGAAAATGTAACCATCCTCTTAGTAACTCATGAGCCATACGTGGCAAACATGGCTGATCGAAAGATAAACTTGATGGATGGGAAGATAAGTGAGGAGAATGTATCATGAAAGTCAGAAGAAGCATCCCAGATGTAAATTAAAAAACAAAGATCAGATTAAAAAAACCCCATTTAAGAGTGTAAATTAAAAAAACATCTAAGAGTGTAAATTAAAACAATATCTACAATACATGATAACCTATTGGTTATAGGGAAGCCTCCAGACGCTTTTTTTTATCCACCTCCATGGAAAAACCTCCAATATCTGGAGGCTTCACTCCCTTTTATTATTTTTACCTTCACTGTGAAAATATTAAAATATGGAGATAAATAAAATTATTATACATGTTAAAGGTTCCAAATATTAATCTGGGATTGATAGCAGTTATTTTTGTTTTATTAGTGGTATCTATTTCTGTGGCATGTGCCCATCAACCTCGATTGGTTATTGGTGATAATGCCTCCAATGACAATCCTATTGTAATACAAAATCCAGAAGTTTCGCAGGCTTTTTACGGAGAATTACAGGGACAATCCAACTATTACCAGATAAAGTCTGATAATCAATTTAAATTTTATCTGAATTTACTGGTGCCAGCCAGTCCAGGAATACCTCCAGATTTTATTTCAGCACAAGTTCTGGACTCATCTGGAAACGTTATACTCACTTTAGACGGGACTAATTCCACTTGGAACTCCTATTTTGAGGAATTTGGAGGAGATTATTATCTTAAAGGTCCAGAAACAAAAGCAGATTTACCCGCAGGTACTTACTATATAAAAATTTTCAACACAGCTAATCAGGGAAAATACAGCATAGCAATAGGGGAAGAAGAATCATTCCCTCTTGATGAAACTATGAAAGCTCTGGTGACTATTCCCCTCCTTAAAGAGCAAATCTTTGGAAAACCAGTACCCACACTATTTTTCGAATTTTTAGGAATAATCATAGCCTTTGGATCAACATTGGTCCTCTTTGCCCTGCTCTTAATGTCCAGAAAATCCAAAGAAATCACCCAGTTAACAGTTACGCTTAACAGTATGGTTAAACCAGTGATTTGGTTAGGTATTGCCATCACCACCATTGTATGGTTATACGTAATGTACAAAAATCCATTCAACATAGAGGGAATTGTAAACACAATTCTATTGGTTGTTCTCATAATCTTTAACTGGTATATTGGTTCAAAACTGGCAAAAACAGAGTTTGGTAAGTTACCCCTAATTAGTATGACCGTGTTCATCATCCTTTGGTTGATTTACACCTACTTGGCAATCGCTTTAATTTGAGCCAGGAATAATAAGGACCTGACTTAGGGTCAAACAAAAATTTTTTTATATAATCTTCATTATATCCTGAGGCGACTTATCTAGGGTTTTAATCACTTTTTTATACCAATACTCACTAATTTACTCTATGAATCTGGAATCTATTCTAATAATTTTTGTAGCCAGTGTGGCTGAACTATGGCTGGGTATCCCCATGGGATTGGTTATGAATGTTAATCCCATAATAATCGCCATTGTCGCTGCTGCAGGTGCTATAGTAGCTGCAGTTTGTGTTGCCCTTTTGGGAGATAAATTAAGGGCCCGTTTATTGAAATGGAAATACGGTGATGAAGAATCCTTAAAAGAAACCCGTTTATATAATATATGGAATAAATATGGAGTAATAGGATTGGGTTTATTATCACCACTGCTTTTTGGGGCCCCTTTAGGTGCTGCAGTGGGTATTGCACTTGGTGCACGGAAAAACGTGCTTATACTATGGATGAGCATAGGAATTATTATATGGAGTATAGGTTTAACTATTGCTGGATCAATGGGATTATTAGCCCTTGAAACCATGGCAAAATAACATTAGAAACAATTTATAGCCATTAACCTCCTATTAAATAGCAACATCAAAACTGCTTTTCACAAACTTTTAATAGATGATTGGACGAAACATTTAATAGTATATTAGGCTAACTTTACACTCAGAAGAAGTTAATTAAGCTTATGAACCATAAAATGAGGGTATTGATTTTATCATAACATCAAACATCACTATTAAGGTGATATTGATGTTTTTTTAGAAGGTGTTAAACTTGGAAAAGATAAGGGTAGCGATAATTGGTATTGGCAATTGTGCCAGTTCACTGATCCAGGGTATTTATTACTATGCGGATAAAAAGCCAGAAGAAGCAATAGGCCTGATGCACTGGGAAATCGGAGGATACAAACCATCAGACATAGAAGTAGTGGCTGCATTTGATATTGACGCCCGTAAGGTTGGAATGGATGTAAACGAAGCTATTTACGCCCTACCTAACTGTACTACGGTTTTCTGTCCAGATATTAAACCCAGTGGAGTAAAAGTAGAAATGGGCTCTATTTTAGATGGTGTAGCTCCACATATGGCAGAATATCCTGAAAATCACGCTTTCGTGGTTTCAGAAGAGTCTGAAAAAAGCAAAGAAGACATTGTTAAAGTACTGCAGGAATCTGAAACTGAGATCCTCCTGAATTATCTGCCAGTGGGATCAGAGAAGGCTGCCCGTTTCTATGCAGAATGTGCCCTGGAGGCAGGTTGTGCATTCATAAACTGCATGCCAGTTTTCATTGTCAGTGACCCAGAATGGTCTGATCGCTTTGAAGAAAAAGGAATCCCTGCGGTTGGAGATGATATTAAAGCCCAAATCGGGGCAACCATCACCCACCGAACACTGGCCAACCTCTTCCGTGAAAGGGGTGTCAAACTGGATCGGACCTATCAGCTTAACACCGGTGGAAACACTGATTTTTTAAACATGCTTAACCGTAACCGGTTGGATTCTAAAAAAGAATCAAAAACCGAAGCAGTACAGTCTGTCCTAAAAGAAAGGATGGATCCAGATGATATCCACATTGGTCCATCAGATTACGTGCCCTGGCAGAAGGATAACAAGCTATGTTTCCTTAGAATGGAAGGTAAAACCTTTGGAGATGTTCCCATGAACATCGAACTCCGCCTCAGTGTGGAAGACTCACCCAACTCCGCAGGATGCGTGATTGATGCTGTAAGGTGCTGTAAACTTGCTCTGGAAAGGAAAGTGGGTGGTCAGCTTACATCCATCAGTGCATACACCATGAAACACCCACCTGAGCAGTTCACAGATGATGTGGCCGTGGAAATGGTGGATGAGTTCATTAAGGGTGAGAGGGAAAGGTAAATCTGCCATAGTTAGTACAAAATGAATATTTAATTCATTTTATTTTTCTGAATTTTAAAGCGGATTCCTTAAAACAAAACACCAGGTTTAGTCAGGGAAACTCCTTCGACTACATCTTCTAACTCTTTAATTTTCATTAAAGGCCTGGAACTTAGGTAAATAGTCCGATTTTCAGCACTTGATCTGTTTTGACTAGGCCCATGATCATCTAGTTTCCCCAAATATATTTTAACTTTAAAAGTTTTCTCAAAAAGTTTTAATGGTCCAGAAATAGATAAAGTAATCCCTTTAGCTTCAATGGTAAATCCTAATTTTTTAAATTCATTTATAGCCTTTTCATAAGTTTCGGGTGCGGCCAAGTAGGGAGTTACATCATACTGTATTGCTTTACCCTCTTTAATCAGACTTCTACCAGTTTTGGATCTCAAGAAAACAGTTGCCATTATTATATTTGATTTTTTGATTCTCAAGGGTTGTTTCATGAACAAAACCTTTTGTAAGTGAGTATTGCTTGGATGAAAATTTTAATATTTTAAAATATTTTTTTAATGATACTTATTGTTTTATTAAAAAATAAGTGGAAGACATTGTATATGTCAATCCCACCTGATACGCCGATTTACTATCGCCAGGAACCACCTATGCAATACGCACAATTGTCATATCCCCCGCGATGAGCCTGTTCTAAATCACCCATGGGAACTTGATGGTAGGGGCGCATTTTCTCAACCCATGGACAACCCTTTTTATGCACTTCACGTGTGCTTCTATTACCCACAAATGGATAGTGAGAAATTCTTGCCACATCAGTGTAACTGTTAGAAGGATTCCCATCTACAAGTAAAGATGCTATAATTGGATAATCCCCCTCAGGTGTATTTTCAGGCATAGAGTAAATAATTGTAACCTTACTCTTTTCATTGGACTTTAAATTCATACCCTTTAAATTACCAATACCTCCCATCATTTTAAAAATGTTATAAAGGTCTGACTGACTATCTAAATACATGTTTTCTGAAGTGGAAGTGTCTGTAAAACGCCTTAATACTTTAATCAAAACAGGAGCATCAGCTGGAAACTTACTTAAATCCATCTGCAGATCAGCCTGGTGTCCTTTGCCCTGCGGACCTTCCATATAGAAGCTGTAGGAATGAGAACCACCCGGTACCATTGGTGTGATGTCAATGTTTTTCCAAGCCATGTTGTTCTTGTCCCGTACCATACTACAGAAATCATCGTATGATTGTATGGAATTTAGATTAGGAGCAGGATCAGAAGAACTATCTAGAACACTAATCAGGCAGTAATGAGCAATCTGAGGAGATGCTGGGATTAAATTATCCGGCCAGATTATTGGTCCAACCACCCTTAACTCACCAGGATTTAAATTGGATATTGACAAGGGAATGTTGTTAATTTTTGTCCAACTAGTTGGATTGGAAAACATGCCAGGATCAGTGAAGTATACTGTGGCTGTGCAGTCTCCTGGAAGTTCTCCCCTGTTTTGAACACGTAAATAGATGTAATTATCATGCCCATCCTCTGCATCATCACTCAGGTCGTAACGGTGTTTAACAGTCTGACCAAGTTCATCCTGATGGTTAACAACCTGTTCATTGCGAACAATGATATCTGGACTGCTGAAAAGGTTACCATCTATTCCCGGTTCATTACCATTATCTTCAACTCTGTCCCTGATGAATACATTGAATTTACCGGTTTCCAAATAGTCTATTGCTGCTTGACCATTTATAAGACCGAAACCAGTTGCTGCATCCCAACCTGGAGCAGCATTATCACCATTACAACTTGATCCAGTTTGGATATCTCTGGCAGAATTTTCCAGAATATTTTTCACTGCCATGGGCGTCAAGTTAGGATACTTCTGGAGAAGCAATGCGACCATGCCCGCAGTTTGAGGAGCAGAAGCAGAAGTACCACTGCAAACACACCATCCATCATCATTAGCTGTGTTATCCCCATTTGGAAACGATCCGTAGTTTGAGTACATGTTATCCATGGTGTTGTTCGGTTCTGTGGGTAACATTATTAAACAGGCCATTGGCTGTTCACCTACCAAACCAACTATATCCGGGATATGCCTCTGAGGATTGGTGTAGATTTCGCTTTCAAAACTACTGGAGTAATCAGATGCACGGAATCCTCCTCCCTGGATGGGGTAAGCCCCACCAACAGAAATCAAGTTGGGATGGGTTATAACACCATGATCCTCAGTATGACCATTTCCTGCTGAAAAAATGACTACAATACCATTAACTACTGCATTAACTATTTCTAAAAAAATCTGTGGTTCATATGCCCCCCAACTACAAGTGATAATATCCGGGTTCTGATGTTGAACAGCTGCTTGGAAGCCCGCCAGAGGATAGTCAATATTTTTACCTATTTTGACAAATGAAAGAGTGCATTCCGGTGCGGTAGCCATTATATTTGCTGCTTCTGCAGTCCCATGGCCAAATTCATCAGTGTTAACATCCGTTCCACCTACCGCACGTATATCATCAAGATTGTAACCCTGAGATGTATAGTGAGGATGAATGCAACTGTAAACTATCTCAACATCTGTATTGGCAGTTGGGAGTGAAGTTCCCAGATTGATGGTCTTACCGTTGAAACTGCCACCTGTAAAGTAATTGGTACCAGTATGTCCTGGATCACTAGCCAGCCAGACCCCCTGTACATCTCTCACATCATGATTCACATCTAACTGGTTACTGTTAGTGGACTGGTGAGTTTCATTAACCCTGGTAACAAAACCAGTATCAATCATAGAAACACGAACCCCCTCACCAGTAATTCCCGCGGAATGTAATGTTGAAACGTTCAACCGGTCTGGAAGATCATTGAGTAAGTCCAAAAAGTAATAGGCAGGTGAGGGAGTGGGATGATTAGCATTGTGAAATGGGATACCTGGTGTTGATATCTGTACTGTTTCTGCTAAGTCCACTATCCTGTCACTCATCATTGGTTCTTTTGATTCAAAGAATTCCACTCTTCTAGGCTCTACACCCATCTCTTTTTGAACAATTTCATTTTTTTGTATTGAAACTCCAAATTCTGATTCAAAAAGTTTTTTAGGTCCTGAAAATGATATTCCAACCTGTGTTTGAGCTTCAATGGTGAAACCTGCTCCAGTGAGTAATTTAGCCACTTTATTCACATCTTTAAGTTTTGGACTAAATTCTTCTAACTTATTAAATGAAAATTTATCCAAATCTTTATGAATAGACAAACCACTCCGTGATTTGAGAGTAACTGATGCCATTATTATATCATTCAATTTGATTCCCCCAGGTTAATCCTTAAATTAAGTTCTGTAAACTATGATTTTATCTCTAGATTTTATTTCAAAATCAATAGTTTATTCTTTTAACCAATTTTTATCCCTAACCGTAGCTTCACATTCCAATTGAGGCGTTTGAGTGTAATTACCTGACTGAAGGTCACCTCTTACTTTTTCCAGCACTGCACTTCTGGCCAGTTTGTTCTTACTGGCGTTCATTTCCTTACAGAAGAAGTAGGTGAAAGCCCCGTGCCATCCCCCACCTATACTGGCATCAGCACTGGTCTGATCAGCCCGGCATGCTGCCCATAGTATATGATGAGTTATACCATTCTCTAAAAGTGCTTTGTTAAGTCCTCGTTGTCTTTTTCCATCAACTTCCTGGAATGCTTCCATTGATGGTGGTGGTAAATATCTAGGTTTACGATCTAAGAGAAGGTCAATTGCTTTAAGACCAGTTCCACTGTGACAAGTGTCCAGATACACCTCAAGGAGCACGTTTTCCGGGAGCTGTATGAATAGATCGCGGAGTTCATCATCGGTGATTATGTGCTGAGGATCCCACACATTCCCTTTTTGAGCCAGATCATGGGGGCAGAATGCTTCATCAGCTCGATCTGGTTCATCACCACTTAAATCCGGCACTTGAGTACCGTGACTGGACATACTGAATACCAGGTAACTGTATTTCCCAGATTTCGCCCCTTCAACCATTTCTTTAAGATTTTTAATTATATTAGCCTTGGTGGCCTTGTTGTCAGTGAGTTTAACTATATCCTGCGCCTGAAACCCTAATAACGTTTTTAATAGTTTTTCCATGTCATCTGCATCATTTACACAACCCTGCAGTGCAGCTGAAGGTAAATTTTTGAATTTGTTTATTCCCACACACAATGCTTTTTTAGCCGTCATAAATATCCCCCTTATTTGGTTTTATCTAAAATCCAGTTTTTGCCCCTTTCAATTAGTATTAAGAGGAAATTTTTATATAAAAAAGTCACAAAACCTGAATTTATCCCCCCTAGATTTTAACATCCATGAATTTTAACATCAATTCTCAAAACAATATCCCCCCTGCCGGTTAATACTGCATTAAAATATTGAATTTTAATCTATTTCGGCAATCCCACCTCTTTAAATGCCGTTCTAACCTTTTGAGTGGCTCCTTGGGGAACAGTCTCATCTTTGACCAGATCTCTGGTGGTTTCCACGATGATCTTAACTGCATCATTGAAGTTTGCATTGGGCCACAATTTTTGGAGGGCCCGGTACCAGATTAAAGCAGCTTTATCTGTGCCAATTTCTAATGATGCCAGATAAAAGGCCTTGTTTGGTATTCCACTGTTTACGTGAACACCAAAATTGTCAGCAGATCCCTGGTAATAATTATCCATGTGGTCGGGCTGTTGATCCTTTCCCAGTAAACTGTTATCATAGGCTGTTCCTGGTTCACTCACAGAACGTATGGACTCTCCATAAAGCTCAGGCCCCATTATTTCATTACCGATCAGCCAGTCTGCATCGTGGGCATTTTGATTGGCAGCATGTTGGGTTATGGCACTCCCAAATACATCAGAAAAATGTTCATGTAGCGCTCCAGACTGTCCGCTGTATTTGAAGTTGGCAGAAAACTGGGTTATTCCATGGGCCAGTTCATGGGCAATTACATCCAATGATTTGGAAAAATTAGAAAATAACTTACCATCACCATCCCCCAGGATGATTTCATCCCCATCCCAGAAGGCATTCTGGTACTTTTCACCGAAATGCACATTGATCACCAGATCCATGCCCAGGTTGTCAATGGAATTACGGCCCATTACATCACGAAAATAATCAAAAACCTGGCCTACATAGTCATAGGCATTTTTAACTGATTCATCAGTTGAAGGAGATCCTCCTTCACTCATAACCAGTTTAACTCTTTTTTCATAGGTATTATTTGAATCATATACTTTTCTACTGGCTTTAGTCTCTTTTGCCGTGCCTAAAAATGTTTCCATATCCACCATTCGTTTTGATCTGCTTCGCCGAATTAAGCGACTCTGTTGGATGGTTACACGGGCCTCTTCTATTCCTTCCCTGGCCAGGCCACCCATTATATACGGTGGGATAAAGCCAAAATATTGATTGCCTGCACTAATTTGATTTGGACTAAAGTGATTTGGACTAAAGTGATTTGGACTAAAGTGATTTGAACTGATCTGATTGTTTGGACTTATTCTGAAGAGATTCATCCAGTTATGAACCATTAACAACACCCCCTCATCATTAAATTTTAAAAACTCTAATATCCTGAAATTAAAGAATATCCTTAAATTAAAGCATTTATATCTTTAATTCCAGAATAAATACCATTAAAAGCTTAAACTGTTATGAACAGTTTTCTGATTAAAGTTCAAAATTTCATATCTAAAAAAAAAGCAGTTATCCCCCCCTCTTTGATAGTTTATCATAATCACCCCCATGATCATGAGCATTATATTCCAAGACCCTAATTCTGTTCTATGAACAAGTTTGAGACATGTTAGTAATACTATATTATATTAATTTTTTATATTTTCACATAATATTGCTATTAAAAAGCAATATTACGAATTTTTATCATGTAATTTATATTCATTGATCTTATTTATGCATTAGAGAACTATATATTCATTTTTTATTGTATTTAAAGGTTTCAACTTAGATTATAATTAATATTTTCATAATTTTATATAATATATTTATTTAGCAATTACTAACTTTATATAAATGAAAAACCATAAAAAATTGTTTTTATGATGTTATTCTATTTTTAAAAAAATATTCATGGAACTAAAGATTAAACCCAATGAATCCCACCTTTTTAAATTATCATTTATTCTTCTGGATACATGTGGTGAAATTTTAAGGTAAGGATATAAGGAAGTTTACACTATCTATATAAGGAAATTAAGATTCTATTAATAACAAATTTATCAATATTTGAGGGTCACTATGACTAAAATAAGGCTAATTGAAACCGCTTTTAGAGATGCACACCAGTCACTCCTAGCTACAAGGATGAGAACCAGAGATATGCTCCCTATTGCTGAGGAAATGGATAAGGTGGGATTTTTCTCTCTGGAATGTTGGGGAGGAGCCACCTTTGATACCTGCATCCGCTACCTGAATGAAGATCCCTGGGAAAGATTAAGGGACATTAAAGAGCTGGTGAAAAAAACTCCACTTCAGATGCTCCTACGTGGTCAAAATCTGGTGGGTTACAAGCACTACCCTGATGATGTGGTGCGCGAATTCGTTGAAAAATCCTATGAAAATGGTGTAGATGTTTTCCGAATATTTGATGCCCTGAACGACGTTCGTAACATGGAACTGTCCATTAAAGTTGCAAAAGAACAGGGAGCCCATGTACAGGGAACAATCAGTTACACTACCAGCCCATACCATACTATAGAAAAATATGTGGAATTTGCTAAGGAATTAGAAGCATTAGAATGTGATTCTCTTACCATAAAAGATATGGCTGGACTGATATCACCTCATGATACTTATGAACTGGTTAAAAGTTTGAAAGAAGAAACTGATCTTTTGATTAACCTCCACTGTCACTGTACCAGCGGTATGACTCCTATGAGTTATTACGCCGCATGCCAGGCAGGTGTTGATCTTTTAGACACTGCCATATCCCCATTAGCATGGGGTGCTTCCCAACCACCAACTGAAAGTGTGGTTGCAGCATTACAAAAAACACCCTATGACACAGAACTGGATTTAAAGCTTTTAAACCAGATTAAAAAGTATTTCGAAGAAATAAGGGAAAAATACAGTGGTATTCTCGATCCAATCACCGAACGCGTGGATACAGATGTGCTTCTATACCAGATCCCTGGAGGAATGCTCTCCAACTTCGTTTCACAACTAAAACAGCAGAATGCACTGGACCGTTACGAGGATGTTCTATCGGAAGTTCCACGGGTGCGAAAAGACCTGGGTTACCCCCCACTGGTGACACCTACCAGTCAAATTGTAGGTATCCAGGCAGTCATGAATGTTCTTGGTGGAGAAAGATATAAAAATCCTTCTAAAGAAGTTAAAGAATACATTAAAGGATTTTATGGAAGACCACCGGCACCCATTGACCCGGAGATTGCCCACAAGATCATTGGAGATGAAGAACCCATAACCTGCCGACCTGCAGATCTACTAGAGCCGGAACTGGAAAAATTCAGAACAGAAGGAGAAGAAAAGGGAATCATCACCAAAGAAGAAGATGTGCTAACCTTTGCCATTTACCCTGCTGTGGCCCCTAAATTCCTGAAAGGAGAAGCAGAAGAAGAACCATTGGCACCACCAAAATCGGCGGCTCCTGAAAGTGTTCAATCAGCAATGCCCACTGAATACCAGGTTGATGTGGATGGTGAAAGTTTCCAGGTTAAGGTAGTTCCAACAGGATACCTAGAAATTGAAGCCATGGAAGGAGCTAAGCCCTCCGGCCCAGTCGAAGGCGGAGTAACCTCCCCCATGCAGGGAATGATCCTGAAGCTTAAGGTCAAAGAAGGAGATAAAGTCACAGAAGGTGATGTAGTTGCAGTTCTGGAGGCCATGAAGATGGAAAATGATATCCACTCCCCTAAATCAGGGATAGTTCAAGGGATCTTCGTGAATGAAGGAGATACTGTAAGTACAGGAGATACTTTGATGGTTATAAAATAACACCATCACCTTATTTTTTATTTATAAATGAATACTAAAAAACTTAGAATAAGTAATTCGATTTTTTTTAAGGAAATAAATTTCTTGGAAAAAGATTTTATCCTAATTTTATAATTTAAATCAAATCTACCATATCTAATCCAATAAGTTAACCCAATATACAATAAACTATAAAATAATGACTAAAATTTAATTTTAAGTCCCGTGAAGTATCTGTTCAACCTCTTTTGCCTTTTCTTCCATCTCATAAAGTATAAGTCCAATTTGGGCTTCAGTCTCAGTTAAAGTAGTTAAAATAGCCTTTGATCCTGCTGGAATTAAAACTATATTCCCTTTCTCAGTTTTAAGAGAAACTTCACTCACAGATCCTGTTTTCATTTGTGTTGAAGCAGCTTCAGCAGCTCCCAGTATGGTGGAACAGAGTGCTGAAAATATACGGGCATCAACATCAGGAGGGGTTCTGGAACTGATGAGGAGGCCTTCTTTTGAAACAATTGCACATGCTTTAATTTGACCTACCTGTAAAAATGATGACAAAACATTATCCAATTTCTCTTTTTTAGTTTCTACCATAACTAACCCTCAAATTCAACAATTTAATTATCTCTATAAAATTTCTGATAGACTCATGGTTACTGACAGACATGGCTCCTGATAACTTATGGTCATTATAAATTTCATACCATTACAATAGATAAAATCCCCTTCTAAGTCTCATCTATTTTAATCTTTTATTTCAACATCAAATTGACAGAACGAATAACCACTGGTCCAGCATCGTATTTCCTCAGCAAAAACCTCTTTATGAGTTAATTCCCCCAATATGCCAATGATCATGCCTGTTTCATAGTAACAGATAGGTTCTCCTATGTTAGGTAACCCTGCGCACTCAATACATTCATAAACTCTAATATCGAGTCTTTTTCCATTTTTTATTTCTTCTTCTTTGAAAATATCAAGAATACCTACTTTATACTTGGCTAAAAACTCAGAGATATCATCAAAATTTTTGATAATACCAGTTTTAACCAGGTTAACTCCCATTTCTATTCCTGCAATTATATCAGTACCATAACCCGATTTGGCAAGTGACATTGGTTTTTTTAAATTTCCAATCCTAAATGTGGTAACGTATACCGAATCAAGATCACCAGTCACATCTTTACCTAAAAAAGACCTTTCAGGATTGATTATATCGTTTAAATCAAGATGATCCTTCTTTATGAGCGTTCTGGGACCAATAGGTTTGCCATCAACAATTTTTTCACTTGCAATTTCCTCTTGAACCAAAGAACGGTAAAAATCTATGGCCTTTTTTAGGTCCTCGTTGTTCATCAAAAAATCTCCATGATTTAGCTTGATAAAAAAGATTTATTTTGGTAAAAAATAATATGATATATCTTGTTTAAATTTTTTGCTCAAATACATTAAATTTATCATCAAATAAAAATTTTATTACAAAGAGCAGCACCATATTCATATAATTAATATTGACACAACCACAGTAGGTGATTATATTAATAAAACCCCACTTATTAGTAAAAGACACTGATAAAGGATAAGGTAAAAGGCACAGCATTAAGGGTTTAGAAAAAGACACCTCAGTAATGGAGACATATCAATAATGGAAGACACATTAGTAAGGGGGAAATTCCATGAGTTCAAAAACCAAGTATTCCAGAAAAATATCATCAAAAGAAGCGAGTAATGATTTTATATTTATTTTAAAGAATAAATTATCATTTTTTCCACCATTGGGAGAAGTTTTTGAACTTAAATCAGAGAACTCTTCCTGCAAGGTCCAGGTAGAATCATACCCCTGCACATGTAGAGGACCGGACCTACCTCATGAACATTACTTCATCAAATGGGAAGGACTAGAACAAGGGGATAAGCTGGAAATTAAAAGAAGTTCATCTAAAACTAATGAATATCTTTTAAAAATAGTAAGTCATGAAATGTACCCATGAATGAACTTAATATGAGACCTGAAAACTAGTAACAACCCATGCTTCAGTAGCAAGCATTACACCCAGCATCAAGTCTAAAAACTCAGTATCAAATTATCATTTACCAGATTCTGTATTTACTAAGTGCTACTTTTTATATTCTGTTTTATCTTCAACACCAGTCAATTCAAAAGCCCTTTTACGTCTCATACATGATTCACATACACCACAATGGTATTCATCACCCATGTAACAGGAATAACTGATATCAAGTGGTGTACCTATATCATCGCCCAGTTTTACAATTTCTTTTTTATCCATCTGGATCAAAGGGGCTTCTATTTGAATATCATCCAGAGAACCAATTTTCAGGAGGTTGTTGAAAGCATCCAGGAATTCCTTGGAATTATCCGGGAATGTAGCAGCTTCTTCAAAATCCCAGCCAACAATTATCTTCTCTGCACCTTCTGCCTCTGCAAATGATAATGCAATGGATGAAAAAACAACATTCCTACCCGGGACCCATACCTTCCGGGCACTTTCATCACAAATTTCTTTATCATCCAGTTCATCCATTTCAAGCCGTGGAACCTCCTCTTCTGAACTGGTCAATGCTGACCCCCCGAGTTGTGCCAGCCATGGCAGTTCAATAACCGTGTGCTCCATACCTAATTTTTCACATATGGCCTTTGAAGCTTTAATTTCCATCTCTGCACTTCTTTGACCGTAATTAAAGGTTATTGCATGCACATTGTAATCTTTAGCAAACAAGGCAGTGGCTACTGTTGAGTCCAAACCTCCGGAGAGGACAGATATTGCTTTCTTTGACTTTTCCATGAAAATTGTTCTCCCTAATCTAATCTTGATTGTTTCTTGAATTGATATTTTATAATAAACTTATTTTTCTAAATTATATGTATGTACATAAATGTAATTAATTAAGTTAAATTTTCTCGTATTTAATTTAAATTGTTCAATTGTTTAGGGGACTCATCAAAACGCTGGTAAGGATAAAGATAGTATAAATTCTCTGATTCTTTTATTGTTCCATTCTTATCCATCAGGAAATAGGCCACTATAGCACCACCACTGTGAGCTATTTCATTTGTCCAAAATCTCCTTTTTGTTTGGTTATTTCCCCCTGCTTTTACCACCTTAACGTAAAGCATATCTATTTCCTCATTTTCCTCATTTTCTGGATTTTCCACTTTTGGATTTTCTGATTTCACATTATGTTCCGGCTGGAGTTCCGTATTTAAAATTTCGCCCTTTATCAATTTTTCCAGTCTACTAGTTCCTGTTTTTTCATCAATAGATACTAAGGCACTTTTTATTTTATCATAAAGGCCGTTTAACTCACTTAACTTGTCAACATCTTCCTGACAGTTTCCATTTTTTTTACAATCTTCGATTATTTTAAGGGCTTCATCCCTACATTTATCTAAGTTGGATATTTCAGTTAGAAACTTATCAGGAACATTTATCCTGAAGGGAAGGTATATTGGTTTTATCTCTTTCTTTTCTGGTGTGGTTTTATCTTTCAAAGCCTTTACTAACTCTGCAATCAATGCTTCTTCAACTATTTCAACATCCACTCCCTTGATGTCCACATCTGTCCTAAAAAGAGAAGCAAAATCAACTATTGAACTTAAAACTGTTGAAACTCCAGTTAAGGAAGCAGCCGCCATAATAGCCCGAGCACCATTACTTACTTCTTCCGCTTCAATAGTTAAAGCCCCATCATATTCAGTTTTTAAGAGCTCTAACTGTTTTATGAATATTTTATAGGAGAAATAATTGTTAAGATCGTTACGATCACAGATAACCACTTTTTTCGTCGTGGGATGTTCCTTTTTGATCTTTTCACTTATATAAGACACAATCTTAGAAACAGCCCGATAAGCCAGTACCTGACATTCAATATTTACATCAGTAGCAGTTATTTTACCCTCCGGACCTTTCGCACTAAAATCAGGCAATTCTGCTTTTAAAGTATCTTTCTGAGCTTCGGCAATTGCTTTTTGCTGTTCAGCAAGTGTTTTTGCATTTTCCATTTCCGAAGGATTTGCAGCTGCCTCTGCTTCAGCTTTACTCTTCAGAGCATCATAATATTTTTTTTCCTTTTCCCATTTCTTAGTTAATTCATCCAATTTTTCATCAGATAATCCACTCAAATCTTCTGGCATGTCCATTCCCCCTCACCCCCGAGCCATTGAATATTGGCTAGGAAGCTTAATTCAAATATTTTCATATTAACATATTTTTACGTAATATGAGATCCACAAATTATTTTAATCTTTCCATACTTGAAAATGAAATTAATGGAAAAATAGAGTAAAAAAATAAAAATAAAAAGAGGATTCCACTTAAAACAGATTTAACAATTTAAAAACTAATTTTTTGATTTATAAATCTTATAACATCTTTTAGGGGCATTTGAATCTCTTCTGAAACCTTTCGAGCATCTTCGTATTCAACGGTGACGTTAACTATCTCCTCACCAATCTTAGCAACTTTAATCCGCACTGTCTTTGGTTGTCCATTAAAGTCAACCTCAACTGGAATTATCTCACGGCTTACAATGTTCCGGTGTACATAGGGAATTGTTCTAACACCAAGAGTACCTGTTTCCCGAATTATGGTCTCTGAAAGAATAGAATTCATGCTGGATTTACTGATCACTCTTAAAAGATGAGCTGGCCTGTTTTTCTTGGCAATAGTGGGGATTATGGTCACATCAAGTGCACCTTCCTCCATAAGCCTGTCCACAGTATGACCTAACACTTCCCCAGTAACATCATCCAGATTTGTCTCTAGAATCGATATTTTATCGGTGGGTATGGGAGATGTACCCAAAACTAGTCTTAAAACGTTTGGATAGTTCAGATCATGGCTTCCAGCTCCATATGCAATCTTTTTGTTGGTTATTAGGGGATAAAATTCTGAGAATTCATCCACCATGTTCACCAGTAAAGCTGCTCCCGTTGGTGTGGTAAGTTCATGATTTACAGGTCCACCCATAGCTGGAATGTTTTTAAGAATTTCAAGGGTTGCCGGGGCAGGGACAGTTAGATTTCCATGATCACTCTTTATCCTACCTCCTCCCAGGGCAGGTGGAAGTCCATAAACTTTTTGATGAGATAACCCTAATTCATGGAAAGCATAAGAGGCACCGATTACATCTGCCACCGCATCAGCCGCCCCGACCTCATGAAAATGTATCTTATCCATATCTACTCCGTGAACATGAGATTCAGCTATTGCCAGTGTTTGGAAAACTTTTTTGGCAAAGTTCAAAATAGGGGAAGTGATTTTTTCATGTTCAATTTCTTCTAAAGTTTCCAGTAAAATTGGGTAAGCTATGGGTTTATGATCAGAACATTTAACATTAACAAAGGTTGTAGAAATTCCTGATTTATTAACATCTTCAATCTTAACAGTTATCTCTCCAAAATAGGAACCATAATGCTCCATGATTTCTTTAACTATTTCTGCAGTTGCCCCTAAATTTATCAGGGCCCCTATGACCATGTTTCCAGATATCCCTGCCTGTTGTGGATCAATAATTAATGCCATGACTTTGAATCCTCCTTAAATAAATCCTTAAATAAGAATAATCAACCAATGATGTTAAACGTATCATTCCTTCTTAATCCGGGTCATTTCTACCTTGTTTCTTAACCTGACTACTTCTTAACCAAATCACATTGATTAATATTATTATCTTTCCTCATCATTATTTTTTTTGTTTTCTGGGAAATTTTATATAATTGATTGAGAATTATAATAATTGACTCAAAAACGAGTTTGTACTCATAACTATGAGGTGAAATAAATGAAGAAAAAACGGACTATTTTAGATAAGAAAGGATTTGTTGAGAAGATGATGGAAGATACTGCCAAAGCTATTGACAGTATCAGCAAAGACATCGGAAAATCCGTTGTTGATTACACCTTCGTCCCTGGAAAAGATATTCTGGAAACAGATGATAGTGTAATTGTTCACGTGGACCTACCCGGTATCAAAAAAGAAGACATTGATCTGGATGTTACTGAAACCAGGGTTAGAATTAAGGCCAATTTTGATATAACACAGGAAATCAACCGTGGAAGCCACATGACTCTCCACGACCGAAAATCAGGAGTTATAAAAAGAACGGTTAGACTCCCCAAAAAGGTCATTGCCCAGGAAGCTGAAGCAGAATACGAAAATGGTGTTTTAAAGGTTGAAATCCCAAAACAGGAAAAAACTGAAAGCTTCAAAGTTGAGATTAAATAGATAGGTGTGTTAAACACTCCTATTTTCTTTTTTAAATCATTCCAAATTTTTAATTATATATCAATGGTTTCCCTAGATTTTTAAATTCGTCATTTGCGGGGCAGATCCACCATATGGAAGGTGTAATATCTGCTGAATCCACATTCACGGCAGCGTATTTTAATGTTGAACTCATCGACCTCTATATCATGAGTGGTAGCATCTCCGCAGTTATAGCAGTTGGCTCCCTTTTCAAGTTTCCATTTTTTAACTGCCATCAGCTTCCCTCCTTTTCCACACCTTTTATAAGATAGTAACGGGCTGCACCGCAATTGGTACACCATATTTTAGCTTTGTTCATGTCGATTCTTATCCTTTGAACAGAATTTTCACCACAATAAAAACAGGGTACTTCTTTCTCCAGTAACCATGTTTCAGCCCTTTCTTTTTCAGGGTCCTGGTTGTTGACTATAATTCTGCGGATAGGTACTTCCAGAATAGTGTATTTTTCACCTTCCAGTGCCTGCATTACAGATTCTACTATTTTATCTGTTTTTTCTTCGTCCACTACGCTGCAGACCAGTACTGCATCGGTGGCATAGTCCTTGATAAGCCCAATAGCCGATTTTGGGTCTTCTTTAATTGAGAACCCTTTCCAGTCCTGAGGAGACATGCCTTTGTACTCCAGAATATAGAATCCAGTGATTCCGGCATCAGCAAGGGCATTCATAGCTTTTCCCAGGTTTTCTACCTCTACAAAGACTCTAAGATGAACTTTCAACATAACACCCCCTTATATTGACAATCACCATTTAAAGGCCTTTAGGAATATTAAATCCATTTTAGTACTTAATATTCCCATATTTTCCATCCTGTTAGATAATTCTAGTGTTATTTATGTGGTCAATTATCTAAATAATATTCGTTTTGATAATTTTCTGGAAAGATATTAAATTTACGTAACAAATTACATACAAAGGCTACAACTATAAGACTACAAAAAGAAAAGTTACACTTAATGAGTTCTTTATTATTTAGAATAAACTATTTTAGATAGTGCATACCTCTTAATATTATAGATTATGGGTGTTTTAATGAAAGATAATGACGTATCCAGCTCAATTTATGACTACATGAGCGAAGCAGGAGTTGAAGTACCACAACTGGTGGAAGCAGGTTTGGAACTTCTGGCTGGAGTCGAAAAAACTGAAGAATTGGAAATAAGACTTGAAGAACAGATCAAAAAGTCATTGACAGATATTAATGTTATAGTATTGATTATAGCAGGTATTCGAGTTGAAGAGGACCTCTTAGATCACCGAATTAAAGGTGTGGATGTGGATGATGATCCCGCCTACCTCTACTCCGACGAAGTTTTGGGGATGGCCATTGCCAACCAGATAGCTGGAACCAAGGCTATTTTTAACTTTAAACGGTATGATGAAGCCAAGCCAGGGATTATCGGGACTCTGGGGCCCATGCTGGACGATGTTTTCGCAGGCCTAATTGCAGGTTGTATGTCCAAATTATTTGAGGAATAAACATTTCCCAATAAAGAGTTAAAGTGTCCTAAATGAATTAAAAGGCTCAAAAATGATTAAAATGCCTAAAAGAAACAAATATGCATAAAATGAATTGAAAGTACTTAAAGAGAATAAAAAATAGCCCAAATAGAATAAATAGTATTCTAAAATGAATAAAAAAGTTTAAAATCAATAAAATTGACTAAGAAGGAATGAAAAGTGTCCAATAAAGATCTTCAGGGAAAAGTTCCCCAACCTCAGATGACCAGTAAAGATGATGAATCCCAGTTCAGCATACATGGGTTCTTAGGTCTGGTATCATTCTCTACAATACTACCCCTAAATATTCACAGCACCATCCCTGAGATGGCAAAGTTTACTTTTATCTGGCCAATAATTGGAGCTTTCATTGGAATTATTGTAGGTGGCTTTGGATGGCTACTTATGTATCCACTACATCTATCTCAACTCTTATCAGCAGCACTGATTTACAGTTTGGCAATTAGCTTCACTGGGTTCCATCACCTGGATGGCCTGGTTGACTTTGGTGATGGCCTCATGGCCCACGGAGACCCCAAACGGAAGATAGAAATAATGAGGGATAAAAGGATAGGCACTGGTGGCCTGGCCTTGCTTTTAATTGTTTCCATGGTAACTGTCACCTCTATTACATCCTTATCCGCAGTTTACATTTTACCAGCCGTTTTTGTGTCGGAAGTAGCTGCCAAACTCAGCCTGGTGACCTGTGCAACTTTTTCCCAACCATTAAAAGATGGTACTGGCCAGTACTTCATCAATAACATGGACTGGAAGCTCCTCACTGGATCAGTTGCCCTCTGCATCATTCTAGGATTATTAGGTTTCAACTACCTGGGAGTAACTGGTAGTTACACTGGAGTCATCGGCATACTGGGTGGTCTTGTTTCAGGATTGTTAATGATCCTCATCACCCGAAGAAATTTCAAATGGACCAATGGAGATATTCTGGGCGCATCCAATGAAATGGGAAGGATGTTATCCCTTTTATTCATAGTTATATTCATTTCATGGAGTGTTTAAATGGAAGTTAAAGTTTTACGATTGGATCATCGCCGGGTTCGTGATGCCAGGATCACCACTCACGTCTGTCTTACTGCCCGGGCACTGGGAGCATCCGGTGTTTATTTAAGTGGAGATCATGATAAAAAGCTCATGGAGAATGTTCAGGATGTGGTTAAGCGTTGGGGCGGTGATTTCCAGGTGGAATACCGTAAAGGTTGGCAGAATTTTCTGGATGAATGGAAAAATAATGGTGGAGAAATAGTTCACCTCACCATGTATGGAGAACCAGTGCAAGATATCACTCCCAAAATCAGGAACTCAAGCAGGGATAAACTGGTGGTGGTTGGTGGTTCACGCGTTCCCAGTAAAGTGTATCAGGAGGCAGAATGGAATGTTTCCGTGACCACCCAACCCCACTCTGAGGTCTCTTCACTGGCCATATTCCTCCACATGTTACAGGAGGGGAAAGAACTGGATCTGGAGTTTACAGATGGAGAGATGAAAGTAATACCCTCAGCACATGGTAAAAATGTGGTAATGAAAAACAGATCTGATGGTTCTGGAAGTGATTAAAATATTTTGGCTGGTTTTCTTTTAAACTATTTTTAACCAGTTTTACTTCAAAAGTACCATAAAAAACTTAAAATCAACTGATTTTTATTTTTAATATTTTATCATCACCGGTCTGGGGAATTCCCCTTCCATCCCGGTTGGAAGTGCTGATGTAGAGGTAGCCATTATGTTCCACCACTTCACGGATCCTTCCCATCTGTCTGAAAAATGCCTTTTCCCCCATGACTGAATTACCATCATCACTCAAAGTTACTTTCCTTAATTGAGAACCTCTTAAACCTGCGATCCAGATCGCGTTCTGGTAGAATGCTATTCCAGATGGTGCCAGGGTGAACTCAGTGTATCCTCTGATGGGTTTTATGTATCCGGTAGCAGTGTCATTTCCCTGATACAGTGGCCAACCATAATTTCCACCTTTCACGATAATGTTAAGTTCGTCATTGGCACTGTCCCCATGCTCTGATGAATACATGGTCCCTGTGGGGCCCCAGGTGATCCCCTGAGGGTCACGGTGCCCATAACTGTACACATAGCTCCCCAATGGATTATCCGAGGGCACAGAACCGTCGGAATTTAATCGTAGTATTTTACCACCTAATGAGTTAAGGTCCTGGGCCAGGGATGAATTACCCGCATCCCCAGTAGTGGCGTAGAGTTTTCCATCTGGTCCGAACTTCAACCGGCCCCCGTTGTGAATGGAAGCAGCAGGGATATTTCCAACTAGGATGGTTTCATTGCCGAGTGTTTCATTCAAAACAAACCGGGAGATACGGTTGTTATTTCCACTGGTGTAGTACATGTAGATGTAGTGGTTCTGGTTAAAATCAGGGTCAACTGCTATTCCCATGAGTCCTGACTCACCATTAGTGGTTACATTGATTTTTCCCACATTTTTAACATTACCACTATCAATGATGTTGATTTCTCCTCCCCGTTCAGTGAAGATAAGACGGCCATCAGGCAGGAAAGCTATGGCCCATGGTACTTCCAGGTTTTGGGCAATTACTTCAGTACCAAAACCAGTTTCATTGGTACTGGTACTCTGCGGGGATAAAAGGAAGAAAAATGCTATGATTATTATTAAAATGAGTGGTACTGCTGCTATAAAAATTACACTTACCCTATTCATTTTAAAACCCTGTTTAAAATTTATGAGTTTAATGTTAAATTAAATTTTTTAAAATTAAAATAAATTGATGAAATAATAATTGATAAAATATTTTTATGCATGAAATTAATATTATAACAGATATCCCCTAAAAATGATACTCAACTGATAAATAAACATGAATCAGATTTGATAAATTCATTTTTTACATTATTTTCAGATTAATATTGAGCAACTCATCACCCCCATTTCAGGAGAAAAAATGATAAAAATCATAGACCACTTACTGGTGCAGGAAAAACTCACCCTGATCAGAAGGGATGGAATAGATGGCATCCATTTCAGAGGAGGGATAATAGAAATAGGGCGCTGGTTGGCCTATGAATTATCCAACACCCTTGAAAGAGAATATGTGACTGTGCAAACTCCCCTTGGAATTGCAGAAGGGGTGAGGATAAAGGATAAAAATGATATTGTAGTGGTGAGTGTTTTAAGAGCGGCTATTCCCCTGGTTGAGGGGATTATGAGGGTTTTCAGGAATGCACAGTACGGGGTGGTAGGTGCATCCCGGAGGGATGAAGCACCATTTAAAGTGGATATTGGTTACTTTAAACTACCCCTACTGGATGATAAAATAGTGGTAATCGCTGACCCCATGCTGGCCACTGGAAACACCATGAACGCCATTTTGGACCGTATTAAGGAGAAAGGAAATCCACGTCGCTTGGTCTTACTCAATGTGATAGCATCCAGAAAGGGCATAGACCAGGTGCAAAAAGAGCACCCTGATGTGGAGATATGCACCTGTGCAGTGGATGAAAAACTAAACCCGGAGGGTTACATTATCCCGGGTCTGGGTGATGCAGGGGATAAGGCCTTTGGAAAACCAGGAATTTGAAACAAAAATAAACCATTATTTAAATTTTGATAGAAACTAATTCAAATAAAAACTAATTCAATAAATTGATTCCCCGTGGGCTACCGCCACTATCCCTGGAAAATCCTTAACTTCAATCTGGTGCAGGGCCTCCATACCCTCCTCAGGGAAGGCTAAAACTTCAGAAAATATCATTTTACTGGTTAACAGGGCAGCAGCTGGTGGAGTTACCACAAACAGAGAGTTGTTTTCTTCTAATAATTCTATTGTTTTTCCAGAGAGTGCACCTTTACCAATGTGCATCTTCACCCCTGCCTGAGATAATGGACCAATACTAGATTCTATTTCTGTTTTATTACTGCTTGTGGGTGCAATGCCTGCTGGACTGACAGCAGTATGCATTATAGCTGCACCTTCCAGCGTAATTGGGCTTTTATTTTCCTGGGCCAGTTTCACCAGGCGGGGGAGCGCTGCATCCCGGCCAGTTAAGATACTGCCAGATAGCATTATTTGATGACCTATTTTAAGATTTTTAATGATTTTTGAAGTTAAGGGAGTTTGAATATGTTCCATTTGTTGAATAGGTTCCAAGTGAATATCCTCCATGTGTTGAGTATCATCCCTGTGAATATCATTTGTATGCTGAATATCCCACATATGCTGAATCAGCTATAACTGAATATATAGTGGTTTTAATATAATTTCATTGGCCCTGTTTTCATTAACTTTATCCATATTACCCTATCCACAGTCTGTGGTTTTATAATTTTTCAATTTCCAAGCAAACTTCCCTCAGGGGAACATTTATTAAGTCAAAAAGAGTATTATGAACGAGTATGATATAATACTCATAAGATATGCATAAGTTCTCTTTGAATAAATGGGGGAGGTAAATATAGTGAATATGAAATCAATTTTGTATTTGACGTTGTTTTTTGCAGTTATAATTTTTTTGAATGTTAGCGCTGTTTCTGCTGAAAATTCTACTAATTTTACAGTCAGTGAAATATCCAATGCTTCGGTTGCTGTGCAGAACCATATTGACACCAACAAGAAGCTACCTGATAATGTAACTATTGGTAATCAAACTATCAGCACGGCACAGTATCTGCATCTGGCTGTTGATGCAACCAATCAAATACAACAAAACAATAGCAAACCTATAAGTTTAGAAAATGACCAGGCCCCCAGGTACAGTGAAGAATCACTGGGAAGTGGTAGTATCAGTCGATCAGATTACCTGGATTTTGCCAATCGTGTTGACGATTACATGAATAACAACCAGGAAGCACCACCCTATGGATACATAGGACTCGGAAAAATCAGCTACCAATCCCAAGTATATCTCTTCAGTCGAATCCTGAGCATTTACTACACCAACGGCACACTACCTACTTATGTAAGCCTGAAACCATTCACCCCTAGCAACATACCCATACTCTACACACCACCAACCACTTTCACCCCTGCACAAATAGTAAGCGCAGCAGTTACTCTTAAAGACACCATAGAAACCACCAAAACCATACCCACAACAATAACTATCAACGGAATCACCATCTACACCGCACAATTCCTTCACCTAGCCACACAAGCCACCACACAACTGGCCAACAAAAACTACGATCCTATCCTCTTACAAAATGATGATCAACCTACCTACAGTGAAGAACAACTCAACTCTGGAACCATGACCCAAAACGACTACCTCGACTTCGCCCAGAGAATAACCAACCACATGAACCAGAACCATCAGGCACCACCATACGGATACATAGGACTCGGAAAAATCAGCTACCAGTCACAGGTCTATCTATTCACAAGAATACTAACCATCTACAACAGCACCGGAAGTCTGCCAGTGGCAGTAACCATGAAACCATTCACCTCCAACAACATACCCATACTATACACACCACCAACCACTTTCACCCCTGCACAAATAGCCAGTGCAGCCTCAGAACTGAAAAATACCATAGAAACCACCAAAACCATACCCACAACAATAACTATCAACGGAATCACCATCTACACCGCACAATTCTTGCAACTTGCCACACAAGCCACCACACAACTGGCTAACAACAACACCACACCGATACTACTAACCAGCAACGAAAAACCAAGCTACACCGAGGAACAGTTAAACTCTGGAACCATGACCCAAAACGACTACCTTGACTTTGCCCAGAGAATAACCGGCTACATGAACGACAATCATCAGGCACCACCATACGGATACATAGGACTCGGAAAAATCAGCTACCAATCCCAAGTATATCTATTTGCCCGTGTTCTCAGCATATACAACAGCAGCGGAAGTCTGCCAGTGGCAGTAGCCATGAACCCATTCACCTCCAGCAACATACCCATACTATACACACCACCAACCACTTTCACCCCTGCACAAATAGCCAGTGCAGCCTCAGAACTGAAAAATACCATAGAAACCACCAAAACCATACCCACAACAATAACTATCAACGGAATCACCATCTACACCGCACAATTCTTGCATCTAGCAGTAAAAGCAGTTAATCAGATTGAAAATAATGATTACAGTCCCATACTCTTACAGAGCGATTCCCAGCCCACTTACAGTGAAGAATCATTTAAATCTGGAATTATGACCGTGTCTAATTTCCTGGATTTTGCCCAGAGAATAAATGATTACATGAACGATAATCACCAGGCACCACCATACGGATACATAGGACTCGGAAAAATCAGCTACCAATCCCAGGTATATCTATTCAGCCGGATCCTTGATTATTACAATTCAACCAGTACTTTACCAGTGAATATCGCCATGAAACCATGGAATTCTGGCAATATACCAATTACTGGGATTAACATAACTTTTACCATAGATCAGGTGGCTGAAACTGCCACTGGCGTGAAAAATAACTTTGATATCTACAGTTCCCTACCAGAAACTGCGGATGTTGCAGGAATCACGGTAAATATTTCCCAGTTCTTATATCTACTCATTTCCAGTGTAACTCAGATAAACAGTGGCCTTAACCATGCTATTATCCTTGAAGACTTTTCAATGCCATCAGCCAGTTACGAACAGATGAACAGTGGATCCCTATTGAAGGCAGATTACATTGACTTTGCCAATAGGATATTGGATTACATGAACACAAACCAGCAACCCCCATCATACGGAGTTACTGGATTAGGTAGAGTTAGTTTCCACTCTCAGGTTTATGCTTACAGCCAAATAATGGATTATTATAAAAATTACAGGCATTTACCTGATGATATTTACTTAAAAAGCTGGAAAACCATCACCTATCTGGGAAGTACTGATTATGGGGAGGTTGTTAGACTGGGACCCTATGGTAACCTAATGTCCCCGGTTAAGATCGCCTACATTGTAGGGGTTCATCCCATTGAACAGGCCTCACACCAAGCCATGATGGAAACCATCGGAGACTACGATAATTCACTGCAGTACTGTTACTACATTTATCATGTGACTGTAACCCGAGATGCAGGGGATTATGACAAAGGTAGGATGAATGGACAGTTATTGGCCAATAGCTTCGTAGTTCCAGATATAATCAGTAAAAAATTCCAGCTGGCCATTGATATACATTCCAACGTTGGTAACTGGGCTTACACCCGATTTGTTTTCAGTCCTGTTTCTGGAACTTCTTCGGAGTCCTTTGCCTGGGCCATTAAAAATGGAATATCCTGGTTAACCTACTTCTCACCACCCGGCCAGACCAGTCCGGCTTACGTTACAGTGCCATTGATACAGGCTGGTATTCCGGCGATACTTTACGAGACGTACACCTACGAGGATTATGGAACCACACGAACACATGCCAATGAATTCGCCCGAAGAGTAGATAGTTTGTCGTTTTAGACCCTTGAATTGAAAATTAATGAGTGTACTTTGAGTACACCCATTATATTTTATTTTTTAAAAGAAACTTGCATTAAATTCAATCCTTAAATACTAATCTTATTCTATGTAAATAAACGAATCTTAGTTAGATTACTGATAAGTTTCGGGATTATGTTGCTAAAATTACTGCTTATTGAAGTTTATCGAATAATAAAAATTAACCAGTTATTAATTTACTTGTGATTGAAGTTTCTGGATTATAAAAATTAACCTGTTAAAAAGTTAAAATTACAGGTAACTTAAGTATGGGTTCTATTTCGAAGATTATAAAATCCATTTTGAGAATTAAAATTTGAAAAAAAGGGATCTTCATTAAAAATGAGATTATAAATGAGATTTAATTAAAAAAATTAAAAAAATAATCTCAATTAAAAAAAGGTAGGAAGTAAAATAAAAAAAATAAGTTTTAATTACTCTTCAAATTTCCTTTAAATCCCTGATAAATGCATCAACATGTTCTTCTTTCAGGTGGGGCATTACAATGACCCTTATGGCTCGGGGGTATGATGCCAGGGAGACTGCCCAACCTTTAGCCTCCAGTCTTCGTGCAATTTCTTTTACTGGAATTTCAGAGGAATGAAATGGTACAATGTTCAGTTCTGGTTCGGTTACCAGTTCAAAACCTGCTTCTTTAACCCCTTCAGCCAGTTTATGAGTTATTTCCATACAATGGGTAGCAACTTCACGGTATCCTTCCCGGCCCAGGTGTTTTAAGAGTGCCCAGGTGGCTGCGGTGGCTGCACCTGTTCGGGTACCCACCACTGTTGACTGGAGATCCTCAGTGAGGTATGGTGTTTCAACAGCTATTGCTTCCAGGTACTCGTGTTTGCGGAAAAGAATCCCACCAGTGGGGATTGGAGCAAGACCCATCTTATGTGGGTCTATGGTCATGGATGAAACTCCAGGTAGGCTGAAATCGAATTCTGGTAAATCATACCCAGCTTCCTTGAGGAAAGGTATGGTGTAACCTCCAAAAGCAGCATCAACGTGGAAGTAAATATCATTATCCATACAAATTTTGGAAAGATCCGCTATTGGGTCTATTTTTCCAAGTTCTGTGGTTCCAGCCACTCCCACAATGGCTACAGTGTTATCTGAAATTAATTCCTCCACTGATGAGGTATCCATCCTGTAATCTTCGTCCAAATCTGCCATTTTCAAATCAAGACATAACATGTCTGATGCCTTTTTGAAGGAGAAATGTGCTGATTTAGGAACAATGATCTCTGGATTATCCAGGTTTCTCATATTACGGGCGGCTCTCATTGCCATGAGGTTGGCTTCAGTCCCTCCAGTAATAATGTGACCATGAACATCTTTTTTTCCAAGTAAACCCCCGAGTATGGTGATAACTTCGTCTTCCAGGGCTTTTGTTCCGGGGAACAGTCCTGGATCTCCCAGGTTTGATTCTAAAAACATGGAATATGCCCTGACTCCAACTGGGTGGGGACAGGTGCACATTGATCCCAGTATTCTACCTGAGCGATGGGTGAGGTCTTTTTCTTTGTATTCCCTGAGCATTTGGTATACTTGCTCTTTGGATATTCCCTTGTCTTCCATTTTTAATCCCTTAGAAAAATAATATATCCAAAAAAATAAAGTAAAATGTTTAAAATAAAAAATAAAGAGTTTTTATTCCTGCATCAACTTACGAGCTGCTTTGAGGAGGAGTTTCTGTTCTACTCGTGCTACAGTTTCTCTTACTGCGGCTACGGCATCAGTGTTGGCTGATACTGAGGTTATACCCAGTTCCACCAGCTTTTCCACAATTGCAGGTATGCTTCCAGCCTGTCCACAGATACTGGTTTTGACTCCAGCCTTGTTACACTCAATTATAACCCGTTCAATGAGTTTTAGAACTGCAGGGTGACTTTCGGTGTAAAGATCCGCCACGTTTTCATTGTTCCGGTCAATAGCCAAGGTGTACTGGGTTAGGTCATTGGTTCCGAAGCTTACAAAATCAATACCTTCTGCTATGAAATCCTCGATGGTCAGTGCTGCTGCCGGTGTTTCCACCATCATCCCGAATTCAATGTTTTTCTGTGGTTTCAAACCAGCCTTTCTGGCAATTTCTTTAGCCTGTTTCAGTTCATCAGGGTGTTGCAGTAACGGTAGCATGATTCCAATATTGGTGTATCCCTGTTCGTGGAGTTTTTTAATGGCCTTGAACTCTGCCAGTAGGATTTCTGGTTCGTCCAGTTCCCGGCGTATTCCTCTCCATCCCAGCATAGGGTTGTGTTCGTATGGTTCGTCTTCCCCACCATCCAGTGATTGGAATTCATCGGTAGGAGCATCAAGGGTACGGTACCACACTGTTTTAGGGTAGAATGCATCGGCCACTTTCAGGACATTTTCCACCAGTACCTTAACCAGTTCTGCTTCATTACCCTCTTGGATGTACTTCTTAGGGTGTACTCCAGTGGTGAGCATCATGTGTTCGGTTCTGAGGAGTCCCACACCATCTGCACCGGTTGCGGCTGCTTTTTTAGCTGCTTCGGACATACTCACATTAACTTTAACTTCAGTAACTGTTAATGGTGCCTGTAAAACTACACTAGGTTCTAGAGTGGTTTCCTCTTTTTTAGTAGTTTCTACCAGGAGTCCTTCCCAGACTATTCCCTTATTCCCATCAAGGGTTACCTGACTGTTTTCAGGTAGCATGGATGTGGCATCTCCAGTTCCCACTACACAGGGTATTCCCAGTTCACGGGATACAATTGCTGCGTGACAGGTTACTCCACCTTCATCGGTGATGATTCCATTGGCCCGTTTCATGGCTGGTACCATGTCCGGGGTGGTCATCACTGTAACCAGAATGTCACCCTGCTGGACTTTATCCAGTTCATCGGTGTTCTTTACGATCTTAACAGATCCAGCGGCCATTCCAGGGCTGGCTCCTAATCCTTTGGTAATTACAGTCCTGTCACCGTCATTCAAGGTTTCACCCCCTACACTTGCCATGTCCAGGGTGGTTACTGGTCTTGATTGTAGCATGAATATTTTTCCAGATTCAATGGCCCACTCTGTGTCCTGAGGGAACTGGTAGTGTTCCTGAATTTTCTTCCCCAGTTCAACCAGTTGTGCGAGTTCTGTTTCATCCAAAACTTGTTTGGTTTTAAGTTCCTCTGGGACCGGTGCCTGTACTGTTTGACCATTTTCGGATTTTTTCTGGAACATGGTCTTTTTCTCACTGACCTGTTTCTCCAGAATTTCCCCGGTGGATTTATCCATCCAGTAGGTGTCGGGGGTTACAGTTCCAGATACCACTCCTTCTCCCAGGCCCCATGCTCCTTCTATGAGAATTTTTTCCTCACCAGTAGAGGGGTGTACAGTAAACATTACACCAGCTTTCTCAGCATCCACCATTTCCTGAACTACCACTGCTATGTAAACCTTGGAGTGGTCGAAGTTGTTTTCTTCCCGGTAAAATATGGCTCTAGCTTCAAATAATGATGCCCAGCATTTCCTGACGTATTTTATCAGATCTTCCTGGCCTTTAACATTAAGGTAGGTATCCTGTTGGCCTGCAAATGATGCTTCTGGCAGGTCCTCGGCAGTTGCAGATGACCTTACTGCTACAAAAGCGTCTTCCTTTCCTATACGATGGCAAAGCGCGTTGTATGCTTCAATAATAAGACTACTTATTTCATCAGGTATTTCAGTATTGATGATGATATTTTTTATTTTTCGGGCGGATTCCTGAAGTTCTTTGTTGTTGTTAACATCCAGGGCATTAAGAATGTCCAGTATTTCCTGGGTGATTCCAGTTTCATCCATGAACTTCTGATAGGTAGCTGATGTTATCACAAACCCCGGGGGAACCGGTATCCCTGCTTGGGTTAGTTCTCCAAGATTAGCTCCCTTTCCACCAGCTATGTCCACGTCTTCCTTTTTTAGTTCCTCGAAAAATTCGACATACTCCATGCTCATACACCACTTAGGATTTTATTGATATTTTATTCGGTTTAATATTATTTATTTGACTAATTCTGCTCCTTCATCAACGATTATCCTACAGGGGACCGGGAATTTCATAGCAGCCCTTCTAAGGGCGTCTTTGGCATCAAGGAAATTCTTCTTGTTGGTTTTAATGGTTAAAACCCTCTGATTTGCTTTTACCAGAGCTACGGAGCTCACTGGTTTTCCAAATGCTTTCCTCATACCATCCTGCACACGGTCTGCACCGGCACCAGTGGCCATTGGATTTTCCCGGACAATGTGATGTGGGTAAACCCTTATCTTCAAATGATAACCCATCCTACCGGATTTTCGTTGCATGTACCGGTTAGTGGCTATCCTAGCAGCTTCCAGAGCGTTGTGAGATAACTGGGCCTTTTCTTTAAGAGCCAAGCTCACTGTTAAAGGGAATTCTCCAGAGAGGTTTCCCATGTCATATTGAACAATTCTGGAACCCGGAATTTTACGTATGTAATCTTTTCTAGTGTATGCTCTTACCATCTATTATTCCTCCTTATATAAATGTTATTTAAAGCTTGAAAGACAATATTAAAGCTATAAACGTTATTTCTCCTCCTGGAAAAAGGTTAATATGATATCAATCAACCAGGTAGAAATCAATAGTACAATTAGTATGGAGAATTATATTATATAAAATGATCAATGGAGTAAACCACCTATTTATATAAAAAGTCTCAGCAGTTCAATTTCATAGTCTAATTTGAAATATTTAAAAAATTCATATAATATAATTTACTGATTGTTCTGCTATTATATATAATATATTGAAAAGTATTTAGATCAAAATAATGATTCTTAATGAGATCAATTATAATATATTGAAACACAATCAGGTTAAAATTAAATATTGATTTTTAATGGGATAGAATATTATATTGAACTGTATTATAAATTGAATTAAATGATTGATTTTTTATGATATCCACGTTAACCTAATGAAAGTTTTAGATTACTATCATCCCAATAATCAAATAATATAGAAATTGAAACTTAACAGTTAAACTGTTTAATTAACTGGTATAGTTCAATATAAAATTCATAAATTATCTAATTTTTTAAATCTCTGTAATGAGTTATTTTGGCAAAAATTTTGCTATTAACAGATATAAATCATGAAAAATGTCAAATAGGAGTTATCAGATATTTACGACGGTAAAATCAAATTGAATAAGTTTTTTATTTAGCCATAATTACATATTATTGGATTATACTTGGGATAAATCTTAGATTGGGAAGTGTTTGTCAGTGTACCACCAATAAAGACTGCAAAACATCATAAAACAGTGATTTAACCTGAGTTTTGATTGATGATCGCTTTTATCCATATAAACACCATTAAGACATTTGAATAAGATTTTGTATTGTTTATTATGGAATAAAACGTTTTAATTGAAGTTTAATTTTAAAAACAGCCCAAATCGAAGGTAAATTAGAACAATTGAATTTTTATCCCATTTAAAGATGTCTCAAAAAGAAAAAATGACTCTGAGATAGTTTGTTTAAGGGTTTTAAATCAAAAATTTTATATGTTATGCCATTTTGATTTAAATACGTGTCCTAATGATTCCCAAAAGTCACCATTAGGCGATTTCATTGGGAATTATAATTCCAAATGATCCTATAAATTCAAATAAGATCATTTCGGACACGGAGGCGATAAAATTAAGCGAAAATTGTCTTTAGCTGTGCTTTTATTATGTTTTATAGCACTGCTAAGTGTCAATGGCATATACGCCACCGACCAAAACCAAAGCATTAGCAACAACAGTGAAAATACAAATATTGTAATCAGTAACAGCACTAACGGAAGTAGCGATGAAATAATCGTGAATGAGAGTACTTCAAGTGGAAATGACACTGAAAACAACGCAAATAAAGTGACGGATAATGAAACTGGAAACAGTACCACCAGCACTACAAATTCTACCACCAGTACTAATAGTACTAGTCCGGTGAATAACAGTACCAGCCCTCAATCTGGTGCAGCAGGTTCAGCTACTGTTACCGATAACACCTTCACTAATGTTCAGGCTCTTTTTGTATGGTCAACCTCTCTGAGCACTATTGATCCTAGTTACCTGGCAAGTATCGGAATTACCGATATTTATGTTTACGTTCCACGAACTGGAGCGAACCTAGGAAGTTTCGTTGAAAAATTCGCTGGAAGTGGGATTCGTGTTTGGGCATGGATACCATGTTTCGTGGATAGCAATGGAAACTGGCTCGTTGCAGGAGAATCAACAATTAATGGCATTGATGCCAGAGAATGGGTTAAACAACAAGTTAACAGCATAGTTTCAACCTACAATGTTACAGGTGTTCTCCTTGATTACTGCAGGTATCCTGGAACTGCTTATAAACATCCCAGTGAAGCTGAGGCAACATCAATCATCACCAATTTTGTGGCAGATGTGCGTTCCTTACTCGACACAAAAAGTGCGGAAAAAGGGAGTTACATCTATCTCGGAGTATGTGTGATGCCTGAATGTGCGGCAAACACTTACTATTACGGTCAAAGTTACGAACAGTTATCTCAGTATGCTGACTTCCTGGTACCCATGATTTACAAGGGAAACTATGGGGAAGATACTGCCTGGATCGGTAGTACCACTTCATACATCGTAAATCATTCCTCAGTACCTGTAGTTGCAGCAGTGCAGACCTATGAGTCAGACAGTAATGCCACACCAATAAATGGCACTGAACTGACCAACGATGTGCAGACTGCTGTTGATAACAACGCATCAGGATACGCCCTCTTCAGGTATGGATTAGTTAGCAGTTACCCCGACATTTATGGCACTGCCAATTTAACCATTGCAGAAATCCTGGAAGCAGCACAAAAAGTCAAAAACTACATAGAAACCAACAAAGCATTGCCTTCAACCGTTACCGTGGGAAACGTCACCATTAACATGGCACAATTCCTATATCTAGCCACAAAGGCAACAGTAGCACTTAACAATGGACAACCAGTCACTACCAACTTAACAGTAGGAGATTATACTCTACCCAGCAGTAGTAGTGAAAGTCTCACCACAGGTACACTATCTCTGGATAGTTATGTGAACTTTGCCAGTA
>NZ_AMPO01000004.1:42500-220515 GCF_000302455.1 Methanobacterium formicicum DSM 3637 | reverse complement strand
AGATTACATTTATATACTAGATTCACTACTATTAATCGCTGAATAAAAAAACAAAAAGGAATAGATTTTAAGGCAGGTGTATAAATTGAGAAGATTTTTGCTAACATTACGAATATGGTTAGCTACTGCACTGTTATTCGGTATACTTTACGCCATAATAACTGTAATTTGCACATACCTGGGTTTTGGAACACCACTAATATTCGCCATAATGGCACTGGTAGTTGTATTTGCCCAGTACATGTTAGGGCCCAAGATGGTGGAAGCGGTGATGCATGTGCATTACGTTTCACCCCAGGAAGCACCCAACCTGCACGCCATGATTGATGAACTGGCCATGAATGCAGGGATTCCAAAACCTAAGGTTGGAATCGCAGAAACAGGCATCCCCAATGCCTTTGCATTTGGTAGAACCAAGGGTGATGGAAGGGTTTGTGTTACCAGGGGTATTCTGAACCTCCTGGATGAAGAAGAATTAAAAGCAGTCCTAGGACACGAGATCAGTCACATACGCCACAATGATATGGCAGTAATGACCCTCATCAGTGTGGTTCCCCTTATATGCTACTGGATATTCATTAGTACGTTATTCGGTGGAAACAGGGATAGTGATGCTGGAGCAATTGGAGCAGTTGCACTGGTAGGATACTTACTGGGCCAACTACTGGTTTTATTCGTGAGTAGGGTCAGAGAATACTATGCAGATGAAGGAAGTGTGGAGATAGGGGGTAAACCCCACAAGCTAGCCAGTGCACTTTACAAACTGGTATATGGATCAGTTAATCTGGATAAACGAGCAGTTAAAGAAGTAGAAGGAGTTAAAGCCTTCTTTGTCAACGACATCTCCGATGCACAGAATGAAATAAGTGACCTCAGGCAGCTGGATACAGATATGGATGGAGTTATCAGTGAAAGAGAACTGGCAGAACTTCGTAACATGGACACAAACATAGGCACTGGTAGTAAAATCATGGAATTACTATCCACCCATCCCAACATGGTGAAAAGGATCAAACGCTTAGCAGAGCTAAGTGATACCTGATCACTACCTTCCTTTTTTTATTTACTGCATTTACCTTTTTTAGTTATTCGTTAATGGTATAATTGATATACAATGAATTTAATTGATCTAATAGGCTTAATTCATAATTTAAGTCCCTGATTTCAATTGAAGAGAAAAAACATCACCTAAAAAATCGTTGAGATCACCCAAATCAATCATTTAAATTCTAATTTTCTGAATACTTATTTTAAAATAGGTAAATAACATCCATTTGTAGATTGAAAAGATATTTGTGCCTGAACAGCTTTTTTTAGATTAAAAAGTTTTGATTATATATTAAAGATATTTATGGAGTAAAAATCTGTTTGTAGATAAAGAGATTTTAAAATAAAAAAAGAATAAATTAATTTTACCTAATAAACTTTGACCACACCTATCACATTGGTTTTGGGTAACCATGTGTTCAGTGGTGTTTTAGTAACGGTCACTACCTGAGACACACCATTTACAACTCTAGTCTCGCTGCTGACATCCACATTATGGTTATCACTGGTAAGGTAAACCTGACTGCCATTGATCTGGGATACCCTTTTTACTATGAGGTGATATTCAGGATGATGGGCCACCACTATATCTCCCACCTTGAAATCACTGGTTTTAAGCACAACGATATCCTGTCCATCTTTCAGGGTTGGTACCATAGATGTTCCCCTGACTGTAGCAGGCAGGGGGAGCTGATTATCCCCAAATTGGGATGTGACTTTCACAGTTACAGTGAAATTATATTTACTGGCAATATTCTGCATGTCAGTTTGGATGGACTCTAAACTACTATCTGCATCCTCTACATCTGACAGGGCTTTTATCTTCATCTCTTCAAGCATGGGTTTAGGAGCTGGACATAACCATGAGGATGATTCAACTGACACCTCTGTACCATTGGTTTCAATGGTAACTTGTGTACTATTATGGATGCCATTTGAAAGCACGACAAATGAAGATCCTGCCAAAGCCACCAGTACCAGTAAGCCTATGATAACTCCAGTTTTTAGTTTCACTTACTCGCCACCATCCATCAGTCTATCAATTATTTCTTGGGTATTTTTAACATCCAGCTGTCCTGGTGCAGATTCACCACCTAACGAGGCATAAGTAATGGGAGATCCCAATATGGGTGCTATTACCCTGGTGTATCGTCCCAGTTCTCCCATTGCTATTCCAACGGTGTTATCTTCTCTGTTGACCACTTCCAGTACGTTAAGAGTGTCCTGCATGTTCTGGGGCATTACTGCGAATTTGGCTATGTTTCCCAGTTCTTTTTCTTTATTTACAATCTCCAGGAGTTCATTTAAATAGGGTGTTTTCTGAAAATCATGGAAGGATATTATAGTAGATTTGGATGCTTGAATAACTCTAGAACGGTATTTTGCATCTGTTTGAAGTTCTATATCCACATAATCTGCATGATCAGCAACTTCCACCAATATATCGGTTCTAAGATCTTCAGACCCCATGAAATATCCTCCTTCTTCTCTCATTCTGTTGGTGGCAATGAGGGGGTAGTTTATTTCTTCCATCAGATGGATGACACTTTGAGGATCAGTATCCAGAAGAGCATCTATCCGAAGCTCCACCAGGTCTGCCCCTGCATCTATGGCTTCACTGGCAACTTTTAAAACAGTTTTCCTGTTTTTCTGGAGTATTGGAACACAAATTAAAGGTTTTAAAATCATTTACATTCACATCCGGAAGATATAATTAATGACAAATAGGTATTAATGCGTATGCATCCCAGTCTACTGAAATAAGATTAAAATATTCAGTGACATGCTATTAATTATCTGTCTATCTTACTAAAAAAATATTTGCAAATAGTGCAGATGGAAGATTGAAATCACATAAAATTTGGGAATATTTGGTCAGAATTAACAAATATTGAATAATAACCAGGATTAAATAAAAATTGGGGAATTAAAATGAACTAAACACGGATGGGAGAATTAAAATGAATTGAACATAGATCAGAGAATTAATCATGAATTTTACAGGGAGCCAATAAATTAACAGGGATTACACAGTTGTATAAAAAAGCCCATAAGAAATGTATAAGAACAAGTTTTCTCATATCATTTCTCAATAAAACTTAATTTCATGGATTTTTATCCATGTAACAGAACCATATATTTAATGTTCTAACAATTTAGGTGATGATTTGAAGGTTACCGCTATTGGTGCAGATATCTCAGGAAATGATGTTTCCTGCAGTAAAAATCTCATTAAAAACATCGAAAAAGACATTCCAACTTTAATAAAAAAGGGAGCTTACAAAGCTGCTCTTACCAACATCACGGGTGATGATGTGGTCATCAGTGCTTTTGTGGAGGATGACCGTCTGGAAGAAGTTAACCAGGGTATTGTGGACATTCTAAAAAAGAATGCCGAAGATCTGGGTGATATCAATGGAATATCAAACACCTTGGAAGGAGCCGGTGAAGGAGTATCCTACGCTGAAGCAAAAATAAGGCAGGACAGATACCCGGATGCCATTATCGTGGCCTTTGACACCTATGGTGGTGAGGGATTCGTACATAAAGTTGCTGACTCTGTAATGAAAGCAGCCAGGGGCATGGATCAGGTGACTGATATTGGGGGAAGCAGTTCAAACCATGGACAGGAAATACCTGGTGTTGGATATGTTTCTGATGAAACAGATGACCCGGTGGTAGTAGCAACAATAGAAGACATTGAAAGCATTGGCATAGTAGCCGGGGCTATGATGGGAGCTGCACTGGGAAATAAAAATGTTTACCTGGTTAAAAGAGGTGCTCCATCATACGTTATCCCAGGGAGTGTAATCATGTCCATTACAGCATACATGAACGGGAATGTAATGGACCTGGCAGAACCCCTTTCAAGTAAGATGAGGATTTTAAAGGTTTAATTAGAAGATTTAGGGAGCATAATTAGGTTATTAATTGAAATTAATAATGAATGGGGAAATAATAAGCAATTAAGAAATAGTAACGGAAATAAATTTAAAAAAATTGATTTAAAATATAGATATTATTTTAATAATTCAAAGGAAGTGATATAGTGATATTTCTTGACGAAGATACCCGATGCGTTGTACAGGGCATTACCGGTAAACAGGGCTCTTTTCACACTAAAAGCATGCTGGAGTATAATACCCCTATTGTAGCCGGTACATCACCAGGTAAGGGAGGACAGGAATTTGAGGGAATTCCAGTTTACAACTCCATTGCTGAAATTAAAGAAGAAATGGATGTTAACGCATCAATAATTTTTATACCTGCACCCTTCGCCAAGGATGCTGCCTTTGAAGCTATATCTCAGCTGGAGCTGGCAGTGATTATCACTGAACACATACCAGTGCATGATTCCATGGAAATAGCCCAGTACGCACGTAAAAACAATTGTAAGATTATTGGACCCAACACTCCAGGTATTATAACACCAGGAGTTGGTAAACTGGGAATTATGCCCACCCATATATTCAATTCAGGAGATATTGGAATTGTGTCGCGTAGTGGAACTTTAACCTATGAAGTAGCCAGTCAGATCACCCAAGCTGGTCTGGGACAGAGTACTTGCCTTGGTATTGGAGGTGACCCTGTGGTAGGGATGGATTTTGCAGATGTACTCCAGAAATTCGAGGATGACCCCGGAACCAAGGCTATGGCTATGATCGGAGAGATTGGAGGTAACGCTGAGGAAAAAGCAGCAGAATACATTGCTGAAAACATAACTAAACCCGTTGTAGCCTACATTGCAGGTAGAACCGCGCCTGCTGGGAAAAGAATGGGACATGCTGGAGCCATAATCGAGGGCGACAGTGGAACCGCAGAAAGTAAGATGAAAGCACTTAAAGCTGCTGGTGTGGAAGTGGCAGAACAACCATCCCAGATTGCAGATATGATGAAAGAAATAATTTAAAAAATTAAAACAAGGTAAGGTTTAATCACAGTAGAATAATTATTCCAAAATTTAATCCAAACAGAATATATTAATTTTTAGAATATATTATTCCATAGAATGATTATTTAAAACCAATAAACTGATTGCTTGAAAAAGGATATCCTATAACAAGGATTATTCATTAATTTTTACCAAAAAAAATATTCATAACATTGAGCTTAATTCTAATTGTAAAAAAGAAATTTACTATTAAAATTGATTAAGACTCAAAATGTCCAATTTCACATGGAAATAGTTTACAGGAAATTATAGTTACCTGGGAAATTTACAGGAAATTTTATCAACTTATTTACTACCGGGAAAACATTACAAGAGGGTTTTTATGGAAAACAAAGCAGAAATTATTGAAAAACTGATTAAGGGAGAATTGAAACTCCATCAAATTGAAAATTACACTAACAACGTCCAGGAGGCAGTTGATGTAAGGAGAGAGTTTGCGGAACACTTCTCCGGCGCTAATTTAAACCATATCTCTAATTACTCTCTAGATCTGTCTGAGGCCATGAAAAGGAACATTGAAAATCCCATAGGAACTGTGCAGATCCCGGTGGGACTGGCTGGACCACTGCACCTCAATGGAAAATATGCTCAGGGAGCTTACTATGTTCCTCTGGCTACTTCCGAAGGTGCGCTGGTTGCATCCATCAATAGGGGATGTTCCGTCACTCGGGAAGCAGGTGGGGCCACAGTACGCATAATCGACGACAAAATGACCAGAGCGCCAGTTATACAGGCAGATTCTGTTTCTGAAGCCATTAAAATTAAAGAATGGATTGAAAGACATTTCATAGAACTAAAAGAAGCTGCAGAAAGTACAACCAGCCATGGTCGTCTTTTAAAAATCGATCCCATAATAGTGGTGGGGCGTTACGTTTACCCACGTTTCACATTCACCACCGGCGACAGTATGGGCATGAACATGGTCACCATAGCCACTGATAAGGCCATGGATATTTTAACCAGGGAAACTGGAGCCCATGTGCTGGCGCTTAGTAGTAATCTCTGTGTGGATAAAAAACCATCAGCAATGAACCTCATAGAAGGACGGGGAAAAACCGTAACTGCAGATATTACAATTCCCAGGGAAGTAGTGGAAAAGAAACTTAAAACCACCCCTGAATCTATTATGGAAGTGAATATGGCTAAAAACCTCATTGGTTCTGCCATAGCAGGGAGTATGGGTTTCAATGCCCAGTACGCCAACATGATCGCTGCCATATTCCTGGCCACAGGGCAGGATGCAGCCCACGTAGTGGAAGGAAGCCTGGGAATAACCACTGCTGAGGTTAAAAATGGTGATTTACACTTTTCAGTGACCCTCCCTGATCTTCCCCTGGCCACAATTGGGGGAGGAACTCGTTTAGAGACTGCCCACGATTGTCTGGAAATCATGGACGTGGCTGGATCAGGTAAAGTTAACAAATTTGCAGAAATCGTAGCAGGAACAGTCCTGGCAGGGGAACTCTCACTTATGGGTGCACTGGCTGCTGGACACCTGGCACGGGCACATAAGACTCTGGGAAGGGGATAATAACTAATACATCCCTATACTCTATATTAATTAATTGAAGAAAAATAAGAGTTATTGAATTTATTAAATAATAAGTAACATATTCAAATAGTAATTAACATTCAGAATTAAAGGATAAATATATTGAATAAATGATAATATGCTGAACAAAAGATTAAATGAATGATAGATATTTAAAATAGATATTAAAATTAACTAATTTTTCAGATCGGAGATAATGACATTATGAACATCCGCGAATTTATACGAGAATATTTTAAAATGAGCCGTTACGTGGCTCTGGGAACTATGGACGGAATACTGGCAGTTATGGGAGTGACACTGGCTGCCAGTGGTGTGTCCGCCGCCAGTGGAGTAGAACTTTCCAACTTCGCTGTTGGCCTGACTGGTCTTTCCACTGGTGTGGCTCTGGCCATGTCCAATTCATATGGGTCTTTCATTGGTGAAAGGGCTGAAGAGGTTCGTAGTATACGTGACCTGGAGCACCAGATGATGCTGGAAGAGGGTAAACTGGATGACACCCACATTCACCAGCAGGCCAAAAGACGTATTTACATGAGCATGTTCACCCATGGATTCAGCAGCTTCGTTGGCTCATTCGTACCAGTCCTACCATTCCTGCTCCTTTCCACCAGAATAAATGCAATAATAATCACACTGGTGCTCTGCTTCACTGCACTGATCATACTGGGTGTGTACCTGGGGAAAGTATCCCGTGGAAGTCTAACCAGAACCAGCCTGGAAATCGTGCTTATTGGAATTTTAATCAGTGTAGTCTGTTACCTCATTGGTGGTGGGCATGGGTAAAACCATGTCCCGGTCACAGTTACTAAATTAATAATTAAAATAATATTGTGCTATTTTTCCAAACAACCATTGAATTCGTTATTTTGAGCTTAAAAAAGAGAAAATGTTGCAGAAATTATTGTAAATCAACGAAGTGTCTAGCACACTTCAAATTTTAAGAATTAGTTCACGATTCAAACCGGAACATACGTTTCTAACACTCCAAATATTTTTTTGTGAATTACCAGTTTAACAGATTACTGTTTTATTTGGGGTTTTTGGCAGTTTAACCTATAGCAGATTTAACATTTATCTTAACTCCAAAATAAAATTTTATAAACCTTCCATCCCATAATTAGATGTTGAAGGTGAAAAAAATGCTCTACCTGGTTGGATTGGGACTTTACAATGAAAAAGACATATCTTTAAATGGTCTTGAGGCCATTAAATCTGCTGACATTGTTTACGCGGAATTTTACACTGCACGCCTGTTTGGAGGTGATTTAAAATCACTGGAAGCACTGGCTGGAGTAACCATAAATATACTGCGACGTGAAGAAGTGGAAGAAGAGGATTTGCCTATTAAACAGGCAGAAACCAAAAATGTGGTGTTTTTAACCGCGGGTGATCCTTTAATGGCTACCACCCATTCTGATATTCTGATGGAAGCTCGAAAAAAAGGTATTAAAACCAGGGTTATACATGCGTCATCCATACTCTCAGCAGCTCCGGGTATTGCTGGGTTGCAGGCGTATAAGTTCGGTAAGGTTACCACTATACCTAGACCAGAAGAGAATTACTTCCCCCATTCTCCCTATCAAGTTATCGGGGAGAATAAGAAGATGGGATTGCATACCTTGGTACTTCTGGATATTCAGGCTCACCGGGATTATTACATGACTGCCAATGAAGGATTGGAATACTTAATACGCGTTGAAGATGAACGGAAGGAAGGGATTATATCTGAAGACAGTCTGGCAGTGGTTATTGCCAGGGCAGGTTCTCCAGAACCATTGGTTCGCGCAGACCGGGTGAACGCTTTAACTGGAGAAGACTTTGGAGGACCACTCCACTGTATTATAATACCGGGTGATATGCACTTTTTGGAGGCAGAGGGGCTGGTTGTTTTAGCGGATGCACCTGAATCCATTTTGGAAGAAGATTAAATACGATAAATTATTATTTGGGATTTTAAAAAAATTATAAGGATTTAAGAAAATGGCTACAAATCTAATTAAAAATAATTTCAATAATGCCAGACCATTTCTTAAATGGGCGGGGGGCAAAACTCAGCTACTTTTAGAACTTGAAAGAAGGTTCCCTAAGTCAATACGCAAAAGTAGGGTTATCAAACGATATATTGAACCTTTTGTTGGTGGCGGGGCCATGTTCTTTTACCTTAAAAATCATTACCTGGTCAAGGAATCCATTCTTATGGATGTGAATCCGGAGTTAATCATGGCTTACAGGGTGATTCAACAGGATGTGGATAAACTCATTACCATACTAGCAGATATGGAAACTGAACATCTTCAAAAGGGCGAAAATGCCAGAAAAGAGAATTTTTACAGTATTCGGGCAGACTACAATCAACAACTGGAGTTGGTGGATTATTTAGATTATGGGACTGGATGGATCCAGAGAACTGCTTCCTTGATTTTCCTGAACAAGACATGTTTTAATGGCCTTTTTCGCCTGAACAGTAAGGGTGAGTTCAATGTACCCTTCGGTAGGTACAAAAATCCTAACATCTGTGATGAAGCAAACCTGCATGCGGTTCACCAGGCTCTAGAAAAAACAGAGATACTATGCGCAGACTTCACCCATGCTCAGCACTTCATTAAAAAGGACACATTAGTCTACATGGACCCACCATACCGGCCTTTAAACAGCACTTCTCACTTCACCAGCTACTCCGGAGAAAGGTTCTGTGACCATGACCAGGAAAAATTGGCCAGATTTTATCAGAAAATGGATTTAAAAGGTGCATTCCTTGTTTTAAGTAATAGTGACCCCAAAAACCATGATTTGGAAGATAATTTCTTTGATGAACTCTACAGAAAATATGCAATAGATAGAGTACCGGCTAAACGTAATATAAATTCTAATACGTCCAGTCGAGGTGAAATAAACGAGCTAATCATCAGGAATTTTAATGATTAACGTTTTGAAGTAAAATTAAACAGTAATAAAGATGTATTGTTGATAATATTATTGGAGGGAATAATTTGAAATGTGCTTCCTGCACTAAAAAAGATTGTTTTAACGGTAAAGACTGCCTGGAAATGAGGGACAAAACCAAAGAACTTTACGTAGATGATGAAATCAATTTACTCAAAGCATCTTCAGCTATTGAAGCCAGATACTACATGGAAAAAACCCGTATTCAGGAAGTAATTCTTTTTTCAAAGGAAATGGGTTATGAAAAGATTGGAATGGCATTCTGTGTTGGTTTAGAACAGGAAGCTCGCCAGATTCATGATCTGTTTCGAAAACATTTCCAGGTGCACTCAGTTTGTTGTAAAGTATGTGGGATTGATAAATCCGATTTCCAGCTGGAACAGATTGATGAAAACGGTTATGAAGCCATGTGCAACCCTCTAGGCCAAGCAACAATCCTCAATGAAAAAAATACATATCTCAACATCATAATCGGTCTGTGCATTGGTCATGACATTCTCTTCACAGAACATTCAGAGGCACCAGTAACCACTCTAGTTGTGAAGGATAGAGTACTTGCCCATAACCCCTTAGGGGCAGTTTATTCTAACTACTATCAAAATAAACTTAAAAATGGGATATAAATCAAATTAAGATGAAAAAAACTGTTAAATTTCATGAATTCAATTCTTAAATTTGGTTTATTCACTTATTTTTTCTATATTGGATTATTTGATATTGGGTGTATTATTTAAGTTCAATCATTTTCTTTAGAAGTTTTTTCCATTTTATCGGTGAATTCGCATTTTTCCACATTTTGAAGGGGAATTAGTACGATTTTCTTCCCAGTATCCTGTGATCCATAAATTACTTCAATCAGGCCTCTTTTTTCATGGATTTCTATAGATTCAACTCCAAACTCTCCCCTGCGAAAGTTGTGCACACTTTCATTGATCATACTCACTTCAATACGGTCAATCATTTTTCCCCCTCTTTATAATTTTTTAACTCTATTTACCTTGTTAAATTATCTTTCAATCTATTCTTTCAATTATTGTACTATTTTTTTTATATCAGATTTTATTATCTTCCTTAAAATAAATCAATTTTTTGTTTTAATTCATGTTCTGATCACAGTTTTGACTATTTAAATTGATTATATGGGGGCATATATTCCAAAAACGTGCAATCAACGATTTTGAAAGAATAAAAATGATTTTAATATACTAAAATTTTAAATTAGGATATATTTTAAATTTATTTTTTCCATCTGCTTAATTATAACCATTCAATATTTCCGTTATATTCTACCAGAAACTATAAATACTCAAATCAACTATGTTAAAAGTAACCTATGTTATAAATAACCTATGTTAAATTTATCACATGTTAAGTTTAACATTATTATTAATTGAATATTTGAATTAAATTGGAGTGAATTAAGAACGTGGTGATTCAATGGTAAACACAGAACTCATTATTTTAGGAATGATATCTTTCCAGCCGAGCCATGGGTACCTGCTTAAAAAAAATGTAAGCGATTACTTTGGAAACCCCTATTTCAAACTGAATAATAACGTACTCTATTCTACACTGACCAAACTGGAAAAAAACGGATTCATCATTGGAAAAGAAATGCCCCGTGAGAAAATCAATAAGAAAGTATACCACATCACAGAGGAGGGAAAAAAACACTTAATCGACATGGTGTCTGAACCTGCAAAACCAGAGATAGATGATTTCAGTTTTAAAGTACAGGCTGTATTTTTAGACTTGATCCCCCAGGAGAGTAGAATAAAAGTTGTCAAACCATTACATGATGCTAAACTAAAATTGTATCATGACGCTCTGGAAAAGAAGAAAAAACATGGTTCAAACATGCTCCCGGTTTCATATACGGTTCTTGAATATGGTATCAAAGAATTGGAGAATTCAATTGAGTTTTATGAAAAATTGATGAATATGGAATAAACTGGAAATTTGTGAATTACTTTAAACTTGAATTAACAGGCAAGATGATCAAATGGTAAATTAAGTGAAATAATCAAAAAGGAGAGCAATAAAGGATGAATTTAAAAAGTGAGGGATGTCTGTTAGCGTATTATTCGTGTGAGGGGGATAACATTGTCAGTGGGAAAATTGTGAACCTGCCAATCTGCAACCCAGAAGTAACAGCGAAGATGATTCAAGAAATTACAGATATCCATGTTTCCAGTAATGGTGCAGAAAATTCTTATCCTGTAGACTGCACTGAAATCACCAATGGTTATATGAATGAATTATTCTTATTCCTAAAGTTTAACCAAGAATAAGTAAAAATTGAGAACAAATAATTATTAATTTAAAAAAATGAGAAATTTATAGTGGCGTATTATTTGTTTTTAGTGAAACAATGTCAATAAAAGGATTCAAAGGTGCTAAACATGTTTAAATGGGAATTTATGGGGATAGGGAGACCCAACTGTCAAAGTTTTCATGATTGTTGTAAGGAGGATTTTTAAATATGAATGATGTCATTATTGAGGCCAGGGATGTCACCAGAGACTTCGGTGATTTCAGGGCAGTGGATAAACTCAATCTAAAAATAAGAAAAGGAGAAGTTTTTGGTTTTTTAGGCCCTAACGGTGCAGGAAAAACCACTTCCATTAGCATAATGGTAGGATTACTACTTCCCACCAGTGGACAGGTCCTTATCAATGGTGAAGAAGTTGATAAGGTGAAAAAAGGCACAATCGGCATATGTCCCCAAGAACTGGTGCTTTGGGACTTTTTAACCTGTAAAGAAAGTCTCATGCTCATGGGGGAAATGTACGATGTTCCCAGGGATGAACTGGAAAAAAGGGTAGAAAAACTCTTAAAAGACCTTTTTCTCACGGATAAGGCAGATACCGTTGTAACCAAATTATCAGGTGGTATGAAACGTCGCTTAAACCTGGCCATGGCAGTGGTTCACCAACCAGAAATCGTCCTGCTGGATGAACCTTCTGAAGGTCTGGACCCCCAGTCCCGCCGTGTGCTATGGAATTACATACGCAATCTCCGGGATGATGAGGGTAAAACCGTTATATTAACCACCCACCTCATGGATGAAGCTGACCGCCTGTCGGATCGAATAGCCATCATTGACCATGGTAAACTTCTGAAACTGGACACACCCACCAACCTTAAAAAAGAGATAGGGGAGGGAGACGTGGTGGAAATGAAACTTTCTCATCCTGAAAAGAACCAGGAAGTTACCACCCTGCTTTCGGTGATGGAAGATGTGCACTCTGCAGTGGAGGTTGATGGCTCGCTCAATGTAAGGGCCATGGATGCAGTGGGTAAACTTCCTAAAATAATTGATGCAGTTGAAAAGGCAGGATGTCATGTTCTGGATCTGTCGGTCCGTCAGAATACTCTGGAAGACGTTTTTATAGATTTAACTGGAACCGGACTGAGGGAGTAAGATAAAATGAGGTTTATAAGCATAGCTAAAAAAGATTTAAAAGAACTTATCAGGGACCGCAGAGGCCTGATGATGATACTACTCTTTCCAATGTTTTTCATGCTGGTCTTCGGCTTTGCCTTTGGAGGAATGGGACAGGAAAACGAACCCCACAACATAGCAGTGGTTAACTACGATACCGGTGCAACCATGCCTGGCACTGGGGAACAGGTGAACTTCGCAAACAACCTGACCCGTGTATTACAGGACTCCAAGTATCAGAACAGTGATGTTTATCTATTTAACGTCACCCAGACCACAGAAGCTGATGCTAATAAAAAACTAAAAAATAGAGATGTTGATGCCGAACTCATCATACCACCCAACTATTCCCAGTCAGAGGTGGCCTTCATCACCAGCACCATACAGCAGCAGACAGCCCTTGGCACGGTAAGTGCACCCCCGGCCAACCAGACCTCCACTATCATCATACGTGGTGACACCAGCTACATTGGATTTGGAGTCTCACAGGGAATATTAACCGGGGTTATGGGTCAGTATCAGGATAAAATGGCCACCCAAACACAGAAGGCAGTGCTTGGAACATCAGGAGTTGATGTCAACAGTTATATTCAGAGCAAGGTAGAAGGCCTTCCAGGAACCGGTGCATTCACTAACTTTGACTTCCTGGCACCGGGAATGATCGTATTTGCCATACTGCTTTTAACCAACACTGTCGCCACAGGCCTAACCAGGGAAGTGGATAAAGGAACTCTCACCAGACTTAAACTCTCTAAAATGACTTCTTTCGATCTTTTATTTGGAGGTATGCTCCCCTGGTCCCTTATTGCTGCAGCACAAGTGATCATCCTCCTGGCAGTGGCCATACTAATTGGTTTTAATTGGCAGGGAGGTCTAAACTCCATTATACTGGCAGTGATAGTGGGAATAATTGGGGGAATTGCTTCCATATCCCTGGGAATGATCATAGCAGCCTTTGCCCGTAACGACAAGCAAGCATCCAGCCTGGGAACACTCATAAGTGTGCCGTTATCCTTCATGGTTGGAGCATTTTTCCAACTACCTCAAATGACCATTGCCAGTTTAGGAGGACAGTCCATCCAGTTATATGATCTACTACCCTGGACTCACGTGCTCAATGCCCTAAGATCCACCCTCACCTATGGTGGAGGATGGGGTGACATTTCATATCAGGTGGTATGGGCAGTCCTGTTAACCATAATCATATTCATAATTGGTCTGGTGCTCTTTTCAAAAAACAGGTTAAGGGCTGAAAACTAAATAATAGTTTACTAAAATATTAACATGTTGAAAAAGACTTGCCAAAAAATGTAATTGAAGGAGTATGGTCAAATGGCAGATGGAAAACAGGAACATAGACATCATGGAAAATCTACCCGGGACATACTTGATCCTAAAAAGATACTAGGTGTTCTGGAATTAAAGGAGGGTCAAACATTTATGGATGCCGGTTGTGGGGATGGTTACATCTCCATTGCTGCTTCTGGATTGGTTAAAGAGTCAGGAAAGATATACTCTGTGGATGCGTATCAACCCAGTTTAGATGGACTCAACCAGGAGGCTAAAGAACTCCAAATCAATAATTTAAAGACAGTGCTTGCAGATATGACCATTGCCGTGCCACTGGAAGATAACCTGATTGACGTGTGTGTCATGGCCAATGTACTGCATGGGTTTACCAGTGAAGATACACTTAAAACTGTTTTAACTGAAATTAGAAGAGTCCTGAAACCAGGGGGCACATTTGCAGTGGTTGAGTTCATCAAAGCTGATGGACCACCCGGACCATCCTATGATGTTCGTTTAACTCCGGAAGATGTGGAGAAAATCCTGGAAGAACATGGATTCACCATAGGTGGAACCGCGGAAGTTGGTAAATACCATTATCTGGTGAAATCATTTAAGAAGTGAGTTTTTAAGAAAAATCTCAAAAATTGTTTTTAGGCCTTTTTAGGCCATTCTTTATTATTTTATAAAATAACTTAAGTGGTTACTCCATTTTATTCATTGATTCCTAGTTTTATTTATAATAAAAACTAATTTAGAGTTTGATGTGGGAAATTACTAAAATTAAAGGATTTTTGTAGTATAAATATTCATTTGATTGATAAGTGGATTGAATCAGAAAAAAATAGTGGTTTTTAATTTAAAACTCAATCTGTGAGATACCCTTTTTTAGAATTTTTTAAAAATTTATAAAAAGAAGTTTTTTCCCATAAATTTGGTGGGGCACGTTTTATCAGTACAGTTGAGTGTAACCATCCAAAAAATCCCCATAATCTCGATCTAAAATCCTTAAAGCAGACATTGCCTCGGGAGAAGAACAGCATCGCTCTTCCACCAAATTACGTAGGGTACCGTTTTGTATATGGGCCCTCACCTCTCTCAACACAAAGTCCAGAGAGTCTCGGTTGTATTTTTTCAATTCTTCTGGAGTAAAATCGTATATGGGATATTGCTGAAGGTCATAATTACCGTGAGGGGTGGTCATCACCCCTATCTTGGCATAAAAATCTGCACTGGAATCTCCAAATAAATCTACGCCCAGATAGACCAGTAAAGGAATGAAATTTAACTCTGCAAATGGGAAAAATAGTGCTGAATTGGGGCTCATATTCTCCCGTAGACTGGTGATTATCTTTAGAAGATCCTGTGGTTTTCTTAGAAGATCATCCGTGTTTGCCACCAGAAATAGCCGATAACCCAGTTCTTCCAGTGCACTGGCACATTCCAGGCGAAGATCCGGATATTTAGCTCCATGAAGCACTGCTATCTGGTCAACATCACCTTTTTGTGCATTTTCTATGGTGTTTTCAACAGACCATTTGGCCATTTCTCGAGGTACATCATAAGGCATGGGTTCATCTGGAACCACGGACTCCTGAGTGATTTGTAAAATGTTTGGAGTTTTTGTGGCCTGGTATTTGCCCTGTCTTGCCGGTCCGTCGTGAGATTTTATTTCTAACATGCGATCAGTGTTTTTTAATGATTTTTAATGAATTAAGCTTATTTTTAATTGGATAAATTATCAATCAGTCTATTCAATTACTAATATCATTATGCTTATTTAATTTTAGTACAGTTATCACATTTACTTATATTCCTGAACTGGTAACAAAATTTTCTACAAACCTATAAAAGACTGTAACCTAAAAGGTTACACTAACCTAATTTTTAGCAACCTTTATATAGCTCTATATCCAAGACTTTTAACTGGAAATCACATGGTTTTCCAAGAGAACCGTAGGATGACCGGGGTGTGAATATAATGAGCTTTTTAGATCGCTTAAAAAACGTATTTAGTGGCGGAGAAGAGCCAGAAAAGAAGGATCAAGCAGCAAAATCAGAGACTGAAAAGCCCCCGGTTGAAAAAGAAACAGTAACACAAGACACAGTCAAAGAAGAACCAAAAACAGAGACTCCAGTTGATGCGAAGCCGGCAGAAATTCCGGCTGAAGAAAAACCAGTAACTGAGGAAAAAACCTCAAAAACAGAAACTGAAAAAAAACCAGAACCAGCAAAAGAATCAAAATCTGATACAGAGATTAAAGAAGAAGTTAAACCGGAAATGGCTGAAGCTGAAGAACCAGTGAAAGCAAAAGAACCTAAAAAAGAAAGGAGTGAAAGCATGACTTTACTGCAAACTGATGAAAACTTAATAACTCGTGCAGATGTGGATGAAGATTTCAAACAATCAATCATGGATGCTGGCGCAGAATCAGTGGCCGTATGTTTCCAGTGCGGTACCTGTACTGGTGCCTGCCCATCAGGAAGGAGAACCCCTTACCGAATAAGAGGAGTAGTCCGAAGGGCCGTAATGGGATTGAAAGAAGATGTAATATCCGATGATTCCATCTGGATGTGTACCACCTGTTACGAATGTCAGGAAAGATGCCCACGAGGAATCAAAATCGTGGATATCGTGAAGATCATACGAAACCAGGCAGCAGCAGCCGGATACATGGCCCCTGCACACAAAATGACTGGATTATTCGTTACCAAAACAGGCCACGGTGTGCCAATCAACGACGCTACCATGGCACTGAGAAAAAGTGTGGGTCTAGATGAACTACCACCAACCACCCACCAGTTCCCAGAAGCACTGGAAGAAGTACAAACAATAATCAAAGCCACAGGTTTCGATAACCTCATAGGCTACAACTGGGAAACCGGAGAACTAGAATAAGGTGATAAAAATGGCATTCGCATATTTCTTAGGATGTATAATGAACAACAGGTACCCTGGAATTGAAAAAGCAACCAGGATCATGTTTGACAATCTGGACATCGAATTACAGGACATGGAAGGAGCATCATGCTGCCCAGCACCAGGAGTATTTGGATCATTCGACCGAACCACCTGGGCTGCCATAGCCGCAAGGAACATAACCATTGCTGAAGAACAGGGTAACGACATCTTGACCGAGTGTAACGGATGTTTCGGATCACTATTCGAAACCAACCACATGCTCCACGAAGATGAAGAAATGAAGGAAAAGATCAATGGAGTCCTAGCAGAAGCTGGCCGTGAATACAAAGGTGAAGTTAACGTTAGACACTTCGCTGAAATTCTTTACAACGATGTAGGGCTGGACAAACTCTCTGAAGCAGTTACCAACCCATTAAACCTCAACGTTGCAGTACACTACGGTTGCCACTTCCTCAAACCAAGCGCAGAAATTGACATTGACGACCCAATCCAACCAACCATCCTTGATGAACTGGTGGAAGTAACCGGAGCAAAATCCGTACCATACAAAGACAAAATGATGTGCTGCGGAGCAGGTGGAGGTCTACGTTCCCGTGACCTTGACGTGACCCTATCATTCACCCGTGAAAAACTCCAGAACATGAAAGAAGCAGGAGTAGACGCAATAGTTAACGTTTGCCCATTCTGCCACTTACAGTTCGATGTGGGACAGACCGAAGTAAACAAAGCCTACGGTGACAACTGGGACATCCCTGTTTTCCACCTGGCACAGCTCTACGGACTGGCAATGGGAGTCAGCAAAGAAGACCTAACAGTCGATGCTCACCAGATCAGCACTGACCCTGCCCTTGCAAAACTGGATGAAATTACCGGTGGAGAATAATCCTATTCTCCCTTAATTATTTTTTTACCCACAAGTTTTTTATTTTTAAAAGTACTAATTAAATACTAATTTTAACTTAAACTAACAGAATAAAAAAATATAAGAGGTGTTCTTTTGTTCGTAGCTACTCTAGCCGGAGTATTTAAATTCGCGGAATTACCGGAAAAATACGGTCCATTTGTACAGTACAAAGCATCAATAGAAAATAAAACAATTGAATCTACTGATAACATAGCCATCCTTGATATTAGTGGTACTGAAAGCGTGCATGTATTGTTTTTAGACTCCTATAAAAGTTTAAAAGAGATCGATGAGGAGCTTAAGGCAGCTGATGCCCAACTCAACCATAGTTCTAAAAATGTTCTGGAAGGTTACTTATGAGCGAATTGCCAGCAGAACAGACCTGGCTGGTGCTGGTTGACCTTCTTACTGATCTTAAAAAGAAAGAAAAAGAGATCCCCAAGGAAATTACCAAAAACATCCAGATGGCCAAAACCACCATTAACTTCTACAAGGTGGATCCCACTGACCCTGAAAGACAGGTAGCAGTAAAACGAATCAATGAATTTTTAACTTCAATTCAGAATTTTTTAATGGGTCTGGCTGAAGAAGTAAGTCCAGAATATGCAGATAAATGGATGGATAAACTCCTAAGAGCTTCCAGGGGAGAAGTAGTTTATCCCCAGAAAAAAACTGATTCCAAATTCGTGGTAGGAGCACCCTCTGGTTTTTCAATGGTTCGAATGAACTTCAAGACTCCCCTCTCTGAAGATAGGGTTCAGGAAATCGCAGAATATGAAAATGTCATCATTGAATTCGAGGAAGATACCCTGATAGTAATCTACGGAGACAAAGAAAACATTAAAAAAAGCCTTCAGGAACTTTCATCATTCTTCAAAGAACAGATAATTGAAATGGAATAACATAGAAGTTTAAATGTATTCAGGGATTAAATTCCAGTTTTCAGGATATTGGTTGATTCATATTATATATTGGTCTGATTAAATATGCATATTGGATAAATATCGGTGAATGAAGTTTAAAACTGGATTTAATAAAAAAAGTTTATAAATTGATAATCAATGGATTTTTTAAATAATGTCATTAATGGAATCTTAGATTCGTATCAAAAACTTTTAGTATCAAAACTTTCATATGTATCAAACTCATTTTTAGTACTAAAAACTTCAATTTAGTATGGATTTGAATTTTCAAGATTTAATTATAGAACGTTAAGGAGGAGAACTATGAAAATCATTGCTATAACTGATCTCCATGGTAATATAAAGCCTATCATTACCTATCTTAAAGATAACAAAGTGGACCTGATAATCATAGCTGGTGACATTACCAATTTCGGTCCTCCCAAGCTGGGCGAGGATCTGTTAAATGAAATCAGTTCATTTGGAGTACCAGTACTGGCAATACCAGGTAACTGTGATCCAGAGTCCATACATGTTAACATAGATCAATCACAGGCCATAAATATCCACGCTCGCAACATGGTAATTAAGAACATAGGAATATGCGGTTTTGGGGGTTCTAATCCCACACCATTTGACACTCCCCTTGAATTTGAGGAAATTCAAATCTATGACGAAGCAAAAAAAGCCATTAATGGGATTGAAAATGAGGAAATAACTCTTTTTATTACTCATGCTCCGCCTTATGGTACTAAAGCTGATCTTTTACCTTCAGGGGCACATGTGGGAAGTAAAAGCCTGCGTAAAGTAATTGAAGAAATGCAACCCACACTAAATATTTGCGGTCACATACACGAAGCACGTGGCACTGATAAGATTGGTAAAACCACCATTGTAAATCCTGGAGAATTATCACATGGCTATGCATGTTTAATCCAAATTTCTGATTCTCCTGAAGATAAAGAAGTAGAAACAGAATTAATACAACTTTAAAGTTAATCATAGCTCTTTCATATTTCTGGGATAAAAAATCCATAAAGAAAAGGATTTAAATGATGTTGACAAATAATATTTTGATTTTTATATCTTGCAATGCCCCATTTTTGAGGTGAGGTTACTATGATAATGGTTGAAGGAGAAGTAAGCGGGAAAAAATACAGGGAACCATTTTCTAAGGGAGTTTTAGCCAGATCCCTAACCCGTGCTGAGATGGATCCCAACAAAGCCTACACTTTCTCTTCCCAGATAGAAGCTCAGCTCAAAAAAGAGGGTGTGAAATTAATCAAACTGGACGACCTGGTGAATGTCGTCCGCCAGAGGCTGAAAGAGGAAGACAGTGAAATAGCTGTCCAGTATGGTCTTTGGAAAAGGATAAGGAAATGTCAGGACCCTTTAGTTATTCTCATAGGAGGTTCATCAGGAGTGGGAACTTCTTCCATAGCATTTGAGGTGGCCAACAGGTTGGGAATTCGTAACATGATCAGCACGGACATGATACGAGAAGTAATGCGTAAAATCGCATCCAAAGATCTTTTACCCACCATCTATGAATCCAGTTACACTGCCTACCGTTCCCTCAGAATACCACCACCACCTGAATTGGATGAAGTGTTAATAGGTTTCAGGGACCATGTTGACACGGTGAGTGTGGGTGTGGAGGCAGTTATTGAACGATCCATAACCGAGGGCATCAGTATTGTTATTGAAGGAGTTCACATCGTACCTGGATTCATCAGGGAAGACCTGGTTTCCAGGGATAATGTACACATGTTCATTTTAACCCTGGAAGATGAAGAAGTGCATAAGGGTCGCTTTTATTCAAGATGCCGGCAGCAATGGGCAAGAAGGCCTCTTGAAAGGTACATGAATTATTTTGGGGCAATTAGAAGGACTCATAAATACTTTGAGAGTCAGGCCAACAAATATCATGTTCCAGTGATAGAAAACATTGATATCACCACCACCATTGAATCGATTATTGAAGATATTACCAAAACCTATGGAAGTGAAGACTATGTTACCGAATCTAAAGGTTAAGGATGTAATGAGCCAGAAAGTTATTACAGTCCCTCCTACTGAAGATGTTGTATTTGCATTTGAAAAACTGATGAAACATAAAATAAGTTCACTACCAGTAGTGGATGAGGATGAAAAACTGGTGGGAATTGTTACTGCCACTGATCTTGGTCATAACCTGATACTGGATAAGTATGAGTTAGGAACCACAGTGGAAGAAGTTATGGTTAATCAGGTGATATATGTCCATCCTGAAGATGATCTAACCACAGCAGTGCGTAAAATGCATGAATACGGTTCTGATGATGGTATAATCAATCAGCTGGTGGTTCTGGATAACCATGAACTGGTTGGTATTGTTTCAGATGGAGACATAATAGGTTCCATTGAACTGTAAAACCAGAATATTTAATCACTTTTTAAAAAAATGGGGGAAGGTTATTTTCTAATTTTTTCTTAAATAGGAAATGATTCCTAAAGAAAAAAAGAGAATAACTTTATCTATTGAAAATATCTTTATTCTATTCTATTCATCCTTGTTCTGTCCATTTTTGTTTGTTTCAGTTCTGAGGAGTTACCCTTGGTTTGAATGAGTCACATAAACTGGGAAACTTCTTGGTTAATTCCATTTCCAGTTTTTCAATGATTTCTTCTTCTATTTCTGGACTTTTTTCCACAGAAACTGAGAAAGAATCTGCACTGAGGGAGACGTTAATGTTTTCTTCCCCAATATTAAACTCCATGGGAATGGATTTACCTGCATCCAGTGTTTGGACCATATCTTTCATGATATCGTCACTTATCTTGAGCAGTTTATTCCCTGATGGAGTGTAGGTTTCATTTTCAGTTTCTATTCTCTTTATCTTGAATGGAGCACAGCCTTCAGTCCGGGCAGCCTTTCGGTTAGTCCAGAAGATGCTTACCATCACTTTCCTTTCATTGTCCAGTCCACTTTCAAAATTCACGGATTTCATGATTAACCCCCTTTTTTATCCATAAAAGTTATTTTACTAATAAAATGCATTAACTCTCAAAGTCATCAACTCCCTGAAATTCATAACTTCTTAAATAAATTAACTTCTTGAATGATAGCCCCCCCTAATGAATTAACTCCTTGAAATTCATAACTTCTTAAATGAATTAACTCCTTGAATATAGTTCCCTAATGAACTAACTCCCTGAAATAAATTCACTCCGTAGAATGGATCAACGCCCATTTAAATGAAGGATCAGATGGATCCCTCACATTTTCTTGATCTTCTGGGCCATTTCCTGACCTATGTGGTAGCAGTGATCAAGCTGGTCACTGTTGGGTACGTAGTTAACCTCATATTTGTCCTGAACTTCAAACCCACATTTAGTAAGTGTCTCACCCACTTTATCCACAGCTTTACCACTCCATCCCTTGGAGCCGAAGGTAACTGCCAATCGTTTAAATCCGGTTCGCTGGAAGCTCAATCCTTCCAGGTAGTAGAGCAAATCTCCTGCACTCGGGTAGGGTCCATTGAATAATGTTGGAATCCCCAGAAGCAGTGCTTTACTATCCAGGATATCGTTAACCATTTCGCTGCGTTCATCGGTGTGCATGAAGTACATGATCACATCCACCCCTTCACTCATGAGACCTTCGGCCAGGGCATGGGCCATCATACGGGTGGAGTAATGCATGGTATCGTAGATGATGGTAGCTTTATCCCGGCACTTGCCAGTGGCCCAGTTGTTGTAGGCCGTGATGATCTTGGCAGGATCAGTCCATATCTGCCCGTGAGAAGGTGCAATCATCTTGATCTTATCCAGCAATCCCAGCTCCTTAACCTCTTCCAGCTTGCGCACCACCAGCATGGAGGCTGGTGTCACCAGGTTAGCGTAGAATTTCTGGGCAGCATTCATCAGCACGAATTCGGGTATCTGGTGGTCATATCTTTCTCTGAAGCAGAGGTGCTGGCCAAAGGCGTCATTGGAAAACAGGATACCCTCATCCAGGAGAAGGGTGAACATGCTGTCTGGCCAGTGAAGCATTTTGGCATCCAGGAAGGCTAATGTCCGACCACCCACTTCCAGGGTGTCCCCGGTTTTTACTGCCTTAAAATCAGCACCTTCCAATCCTGGGTAGTGCTGTTTCAGGCCGTTGATTGCCACCTGACTGCAGTATATGGGGGCATCAGGGAAGCGTTTGTGAATCTCACCTAAAGCCCCGCTGTGGTCCTTTTCAATATGATTCTGGATGATAACGTCTACCTTTACTTCTCGGTTTTCCTGGGCAAATGCATCCTCTATTCGACCCCATAACTGTGCTGAAGAACCAGGGTAGGTGTTATCTATTACCGCCACCTCATTATCTCCAAATACTAAAAAAGCATTGTATGTAGTTCCTTTGAGAGTGTAACCGTGGTAGTCCCGAATATCCCAGTCCATCACACCAATCCAGTACACTCCTTCTGCAATCTTAACCGCATCTGCTTTCATTATTTCCCTCCTAAACAAATATAGAAATTCGTGATCTATAACTTATTAATAATTAGCAAATTGTATCATATATTTTTTATTCTAAAGAGTTCCTACTTTTATTCTATAAGCGGTACTTTCTCTAATTTTAAACAGATTAACTTATTTTTATTCAAACAGTCTCCTCTTTTTTTTATTCTAAACACTTTACAGATTCATTAACCGTTCTAAAAGTCATGAATCCCTTAAAAAGAGATTTGTGTAAAATTTAGTGAAAATTAATATTCATTTATTGTAAAAATAAATCACCATAAAAAAATATTGGTAAAAAATAATTATTCATGTTTTAAATCTTGAATTTTTATTCCCTACAAAATAAGGCTCACTATAAAGTACAATGAGATTGAAATGGCAATACAGGCGGGAATGGTTACAATCCAGGTGGTGGCAATGTTTTTTATAACATCCAGCCTAATGGTCCTGGAACCCCTGGCCAGTCCCACCCCAATAACAGTTCCTACCAGGGTTTGAGTGGGAGATACAGGCATTCCCAGAATTGCAAAGATGAAAACAACTGATGCCGCGGATATTTGTGCTGCAAAACCCCTTGAAGGGATTAAATCAGTTATTCTCCTCCCTACAGTGTCGGTGATCCTACCCCCTGCTACCAGGATCCCAACGACTATTGCCAGGGCCCCAATTATCTTAATATCAAAACCCGCACTGGTCCCGAATGTATAATAAAGCACTCCTGTGGCTACTGCAATGTCAATTGCCCCAACATTCAGTGCTGCAAAGGCAGAGCTGCCAATCTGGAGGTAGGAGAAAATTTTCTCCAGACGGCCCTTAACTGCAATATCCTTAACTTTATCTAAGAATGTATTTTTAAGAAGATAATAAAGTATAAACCCGATTGCTAACCCTATTAGTGGTGATAACACCCAGCTGGCCAGTATAAGTCCCAGAACATTGAGATTCATGCTGCTGATACCAACACTCACCAGGCCGTAACCAAAAACAGCACTGATAATGGCATCTGAGCCGGATATGGGTATTTTTTTAATGATGGTTATGGTTATCCACAGTGCAGCTGCCAGGGTGATTATGAATGCTCCGGTGGCAGGTAGGGTGTCTGCACTGATTATTCCACTACCCACAGTTTTTATCACATTATTTCCCAGATACATTGCCCCTATAAATTCAAAAATAGCACCCAGTATCAGGGCTTTTCGCATGGTAAGGGATCCACTGCCTACTGCAGTTCCCACTGAGTTTCCAATGTCGTTGGCGGCAATGTTAAAAGCCATGTAGATGCTGATAACCACGCCGATTATTAGAATCCAGTCCATGTGATTATTATGATGAGTGATAGTTGAAATATTTTGACTGGATTTGTTAACCGTAACCTTAAAATACCATCACCACCAACATTAACTGGGCTAGACTGGAGGGTCAGGGGTCCTCTGTAAGCGCACATCCCCTATATGGTGCGGTCGAAGTTCAAGGGGCGGCAGTTTAACTGGGTGTTGGCCCAGTATTTCAACGTCGAAACCTCGTCCCGCAGGATCAGTGGTGGCAGAGCCTCGGCTGGAGGGCCGGGGCGAACTGTCTTAACTTTGGGAACGGGTCAGGTCTGGAAAGAAGCAGCTCTACCTTAGACAGCTGATGCTTGTGGAGTAGCGGGGTGGAGTTGGAATTCTGGATCACCAGCATTCACGAGAGCTGTCCACCCTTGAACATGCCCATTAAACTTATAGAATGAGTTTCATCAAACATGTTGGGTACCCAAGTAGTTAATCGGGTATTTGAAATTATTTAACCTGGTATTAAAATTAGTTTAAAAATTTTTGATGAGGTTTGCCTTTTAAGTACTAGCTTAAAACTTTAAATAGTAGATTAGACAATGTTTTGTTACCTACTTTTTTAATTAAATACATAAATCAATGCAGGGGTGGCCCAGCCTGGTACGGCGTGGGACTGCTAATCCCATGATCCTTTGGATCACGCGGGTTCAAATCCCGTCCCCTGCGCTTTAATCATTATACCAACATATCTTTGTCAATTTAAAAGTAATTGTTATACAATTTATATCAATAATTATAAAATAAATTACATCAGAAGAATCAAATTCTTGAAAATGTTGGGATAAGAAATGGATTTAATATATCTTGAAATTTTAACTATTCTGTTTTTAATATTCTTAAACGGTATTTTTGCCCTTTCTGAAATAGCAATAATCACATCCCGTAAGATAAAATTGCAAAAGATGAGTCAAGATGGAAATAAAAATGCAGACATCGCCATAGAACTTTTAGAGTCACCTAATCAATTTTTATCCACTATACAAATTGGAATAACTCTTATAGGTATTTTAGCCGGTGCATTTGGTGGTGCTACTATTGCACTAACCATTTCCACCAAACTGGAAGGCATAGCTCTGCTACAACCATACAGTGAAGCCCTTGGATTTTTAATAGTGGTTTTGATCATCACCTACCTGTCCCTGATAATTGGGGAATTGGTTCCTAAGAGGATCGCCCTTAATAATCCTGAACGTATAGCCGTCAAAATTGCCCGGCCTATGAAATACATTTCCAGAATCACCTCCCCTCTCGTGGCTTTACTAAGCATATCCATGGATTTAGTCCTGAAAATTCTTCAGATAAAAGAGTCTAATAAAGAAAAAGCTTCTGAGGAGGAAATTAAGCTTTTAATGGAGGAGGGTACTCAAACTGGTGAGTTTGAGAAGGCAGAAGAAGACATAATAAAAAGAGTGTTCATGTTGGATGACAGAAGGGCCAGTTCACTTATGACTCCCAAAACAGGGATAACCTGGCTTGATGTGGATGAACCCCCGGAAGATATCCGGAAAAAAATAGTCGAAAGTAAAAGGGCAATGTTTCCGGTGGGGAAGAAGTCACTGGATAATTTTTTAGGGGTAATACAGTTAAAGGATCTTTTTGAGGTGGAAATTGGAGAAGGGAGTGTTCTTAAAGAATACATAAAAAGCCCCATCATTGTTCCGGAAAGTTCTGATGTTCTGGAGATTCTCAACTTGTTTAAGGAATCCAAAGAAAACGTTCATATGGCAATTGTAGTTGATGAGTACGGAAGCATAGAAGGATTGATTACTCTTAACGATATATTAGAAGCGATTGTTGGGGAAATTCCAGCCATTGATGAGCCAGATGAACCAAAAGCAGTTCAAAGAACGGATGGAAGCTGGTTAATTGACGGGGCAATATCTATAGAAGAATTCAAGAGCATATTAAACGTTGAAAATTTACCTGGTGAAGAGATGGGAGTTTACATAACATTAGGTGGGTTCATCTTGGATTATTTAGGTAAAATACCCGATACTGGAGAATCATTCCAGTCTGGGAATCTTAATTTTGAAATAGTAGATATGGATGGCCACCATATTGATAAGGTTTTGGTTTCCAAAGCAAACTAACTTCATTTGATTTAATGTGAATATCCCTCTCCTTTCATTATTCCTATCTATATCAACTCCTTATCTTTTTTTAATTCCTATCTTTCATTAAATCCCTTCTTTTCATGATGTCCTGAACTATTATCTGAGATGATACCATAACCATAGGAACACCTATACCTGGATGGGTATACTGTCCCGAATAGTAAAGATTTTCAGCCTTTTTACTCAAGTGGGCTGGTCTCCAAAGGGCAGTTTGTCTTAAAGTATGGGTTAAACCAAATGCAGTTCCTTTATATGCATTGTACCTTTCTTTAAAATCATTGATTGCGAATAATTTCTTAACCTGAACATGGTCCCGGATATTAAGTTTGATCTTACTTTCCAGGTCATCCAGGATATGGTTATATAGGGTTTCCCTCAATTCAGGGGTATCCACCATTCCAGGGGCCAGTGGTATTAACAAGTAGAGGGTATCCGAACCCGGGGGAGCTGCACTTTCATCAGTCTTGGATGGCACGTTAACATAATACGAGGGGTCTTCTGGCCATTCTGCTTTTTCAGGGTCAAAAATATAGTCAAAACCTGTTTCCCAGTCCTTGTTCAAAAACAAGTTGTGATGGATTAATTTACCCACCTTTATATCCACACCCAGATAAACCACCATTGCCGATGGAGAAATAGTCCTCTTTTCCCAGTACTTTTGACTGTAAGTCTGATGGTCCGGGGTGAGAAGATCCAGCTCAGAATGAGGATAATCAGCGGTGACTATAACTAAATCCGGTGCATACGAACCTTCACTGGTCACCACTTTTTTCACCAGTTTATCTTGTATTTCAAGTTTCTCCACTGGTTCATCAAATCTAAAAACGGCACCGTAGGATTGGGCAAGTTCATATAATGTTTTTACTACTTTCCTCATACCTCCCTGAGGATACCAGACACCCATGGTCAGATCCGCATGGCTTACCAAGTGATAAAATGAGGGGGTGTTCTGGGGAGCACCTCCTAGGAATCCAATGGCGTACTTTAAGATCTTCCGGGCCTGATCACTCTCAAATTGTTGGTTAATATAATCCTCCAGATTCTCCCATAAATGAAGCTTTAATGATTTCAGGAGCAGTTTACCACTCAGAAGATCCAAAATTGAATTGTAATCCTTATAGAGCATTTCCTTAATGGAAAACTCGTACAATTCACGGGAAGACTTCAGATATTCCTTTAATTTCTCCCCACCACCGGGTTCGAAGCTTTCAAAGAGTTGATAATTTTTTTCCGGGTTTGCAGATAGATCATAAACCGCCTCATCGTAGCTGAATATACGATATGATGGATCCAGTTTTTTCAGTAAGAAGAAATCCTCGGCTTTTTGATCAAACTCACTGTAAAAATTTTCATAGACATCAGGCATGAGATACCAGGAGGGCCCCATGTCAAAGAAAAAACCTTTTTCAGAGTAAACACTGGACCTTCCACCTGGTGATTCATTTTTCTCCAGAACTGTAACCTGAAACCCATTCTTGGCTAGCAGAGCTGCGGATGAAATGCCTCCGAAGCCAGCACCAACAATTATTACATTCTTCATATAAAACCCCCTTTGCGGAATTTTAATTCCTATTGTTTGCACGATTCATTTTCATTCATTTGCATGCTTAAATACAACTTTTTTTCAGAAATCAACATTTTGTAAGGTTATTTAAATGAATACGAGCTTGTAAACCACCAGTGACGTGAATAATAAACCTCCCAGTGCAGTGTTAACGTAGGGGAGGTACCAGTAAAGATCATCAATACTCCAATCCTTTTTAATCAGGAGTAACAGTGGAAATAATGGATAAAGAAATACTAAAAAGCTGAGAGGGAAAAAATCTGTTAGGTAAATAACTATTAATGATAAACCCATCCAGAAAACCAGACACAACCAAAGGGCAGAATTAGCCCCTATGAACACAGGGGTGGTGTTTATTCCTGCTTTCCGATCGTATTTTATGTCAGGGATAGCTGAAAATATGTGCATGGCTGATATATGGAGAAAAGCCCCGAACATATAAATTAGGGGGGGAATAGTGTTTGATGCCAAGTAATATGCGAATATTCCCGGCATGATGTAAAGATAATTGGAAACAAAATCTAAAAATGGTTTATCTTTAAAACGAAGTGGTTTTGCACTGTAAAAGTAGGATAAGAACAGGAAACCAGTGAATATGATTCTCTCTACATTATCCTGGAAAATCATTAGAATTAAACTGAAACCAGTTACCAATATAATAACATTTAAAAGCTTTTTACGTTCTATAACCGATACTCTATGTTCTTTTTCATCTTTTTTAGGGTTTAACTTATCAGTATCTTCATCCCAGTAATCGTTAACTCCATAAATAAAAATGTTAGCTGGGAAAAAGAAATAAAAAAGATAGAGATAATATTCTGGTCGAAGAAAATCTCCAAAAACACTAAAACCCAGGGCGTAACCTACAACATATGTTCCACCAGTATAGATCCAGAAACGGAACCTAGATATTTTAAAAATAAATGTTAAGATGTTCATAAGGCATCTAGGTCCATTGTATTTATTTTCCAGATGATTAGGATTTTTTATGATTAGGATTTTTCAGATGATTAGGATTTATTTCCCAGATCATTGGAATTCATGATTTTTAATTAAATCCAGATATCCCATTAACTCACTTTAATTTAAACTGAGTTTTATGGAGTTTGTGAAAATATTGGATACAATTTTAGGTGCAGATGGTTTGACCTTTCTCTGGTAAACCACAAAGGGATCTATCTCTATCTGCCTGGCGGTCCATTTGTACATATCTGAAGCAGTTTTAATGGGGATCAGGTAACGATATGGAATGTAATGGAAACCACTCTCTGCTGTTTTCTGCCATGATTTATAGATTTCTAACTGTTTATGCATAAATCCTCTAAATTCCTCAGGGTTACTTTTGGTCTGTTTTTCATCCAAACTGGTAAGATTGAACTCTTCCAGGTCATTCTGGGGGAAATATGTTCTTCCCAGTTTTATGTCTTCAGCAATATCCCTTATGAAGTTAATGTACTGCATGGCACGGCCCAGGTGACGGGCAGCAGGGAAAGATTCTTCAGGTAAATCCATTATCCTGGCCATGAAAAGTCCCACAACTTCTGATGAACCATATAAATAGGTTAAAAGTTCATTCATATCTGGGTAAGTTGATCTGGTGATGTCCATGGCCATGGATGCAAGGAATGCGTCAATCCATTTATCTTCAAAGTTTTTACGCCGGGCAAGGTCCGCAAATGAATCTGTAATTATGTTTCCAGTCTTTATACCCTCTTTGGCCTGGTAATAAAGTTCACGGAACTGGTAGAAACCCTCACTATCCTGGGGAACCTGGTCCACATAGTCATCGGCCTTTCTTAAGAAGCTGTAAAGGATGAAAACGTCACGTTTCACCTTTTTAGGGAAAAAAATAGTACTATAGTAATAGGTTTTACTACCTTTTTTGAATATGGAGTAGATAGTCTTATTAATCCTATTAGTTTGGCTTGTCATGTATTTTCAACCGTATCTTTGGTTTATTTCCTGGGCAACGATTTCAGAGGATATCAAAGTCATGGGGACTCCGATTCCAGGATGGGTGAATTGCCCTGAGTAGTAAAGATTCTCCACCTTCTTACTTTTATGTGCAGGTCGGAAGAGTGCGGTTTGCATGAGAGTGTGGGATAATCCAAGTGCAGTTCCCTTGTAGGCATTGTACCTTTCTTTGAAGTCTTCCAATGCGAATATTCGTTTAACCACAATGTGGTCCCTTATATTTTCCCCAGTTTTAGTCTCTAAATCATCCATGATCTTGTTGTATAGTTGTTCCCTTTTTTTAGTGGTGTCTTCAATTCCAGGGGCCAGGGGGACCAGAATGAATAGGGTATCTGAACCTGGGGGTGCAGCGGTTTTATCAGTTTTGGATGGTATGTTAACATAATATGAAGGATTTTCGGGCCACTTTGCCTGTTTAGGGTCAAACAGGGTGTCAAAACCTTCTGCCCAGTCTTTGTCCAGGAAAAGGTTGTGGTGTACCAGGTTTTCCATCTCCCGGTCAATACCCACATATGCCACCAGTGCTGAAGGTGCCAGAACTCGTTTCTCCCAGTAATCCTCATCATAAGTCTGGTTTTCTTCAGTAAGAAGATCCAGTTCTGAATGAGCATAATCAGCATTAACAATAACTATGTCTGGTTCGTAAACCTCTTTACTGGTTATGACCCTTTTAACATGTTTTTCGTGAACTTCTAAAAGTTCAACTGGTTCATTGAACTTGAATAGAGCACCATATGTCTGGGCCAGTTCCATCATAGTACGGGCCACCTCTCTGATACCTCCCTGAGGATACCAAACCCCCAGGGTTAAATCGATGTGAGACATGATATGGTAAAGTGATGGAGTTTTCTTAGGTGAACTTCCTAAAAATCCAATGGAGTACTGGACGATTTTACGGGCTTCATCACTGGAGAACTTGCGGTTAACGTAATGTTCTAAGTTTTCCAGAATGTTCATCCTGATGCCGCTTAGTAATAGTTTACCGTTTAAAAAATCCAGAACTGAGGTATAATCTCGATACAGCATTTCTTTAACTGAATGATCGTAAAGTTCTTCGGCTGATGCAAGGTATTCCTTGAGTTTTTCAGCACCCCCTTCTTCCAGACTGTCAAATAACTGGTAATTTTTCTCCAGGTCAGAGGAAATATCTACAATGTTAGTATCATCAAAAAAAACACGGTAAGATGGGTCTAACTTCTCCAGCTGGAATAAGTCCTCTGGTTTCAGGTCAAAGTTTGCATAAAAATGTTCAAAGACATCAGGCATCAAATACCATGATGGTCCCATATCAAAATAAAAGCCATGGTCACTATAAACACTAGCTCTTCCACCAGGTCCTTCATTTTTCTCAATGACAGTTACCTGATATCCATCTTTTGCCAGTAAAGCGGCTGCTGATAGCCCCCCAAATCCAGCTCCTACAATCAATACTTTCATGATATCTTCACCAGATATTTTTATTGTATTTTTTTTCGATGCTAGAAATTTAGAATAGTTTACATTTAATATAATTATGTTCAGTTATTCTATAAATAATAATATTACTAAACCAGGAATATTCCAGTTTTTGTCAAATACTCAAAAATATGAAAAAAAATAATAAATAATTCCTTAAATGTTACTGGAAATGATGTTAACCCTTTTAAATCTTTAAAACATAATAAGTATAAATTTGGGGGTGGAATGGGCCATGGATTTAAATAGGATAAAATTAATTATTAAATTGGGTCGTTTTCAGTTCCTCTTTTTTGGATTTCTGTGTTTTACTACCGGTACATTATTGGCAGTTATTTTAAACAATCAATTCTCATGGGATCGTTTCATCCTGGGATACGCTGTTTTACTCCCTGCCCACCTTTCAGTTTCATACAGCAATGATTACTGGGATTTCATGGTGGACCACTACAACCTGCCCACCCGATTCACTGGTGGAAGTGGGGTCCTGGTTGAAAATCCAGAGCTTAAACCCTTTGCCAGAAGATTTGCTATTCTTCTGATACTCATCTCCATATCAATAGCTCTTATTTTCACCTATATCTATTCTTCCCTAGCTTTCCTGTTGATAGCACTTTTAGGGAACTTCATGGCCTGGTACTATTCTGCACCACCACTTAAGTTCGCTTACAGGGGTTTAGGAGAAATATCAACCGCTTTAAGTGGACTTATTATTCCTTCATTGGGATATGTGGCCATCACCGGATTTTTGGATTTGAAAATTCTCTTATTCTCAGTTCCATTCATGATTTATATGGGCTTTTTTATCCTGAGTGTGGAAATACCAGATTTGGAGGGAGATAAAAAAGGAGGTAAAAACACTTTCATAGTAAAATATGGGAGAAAAATGGGTTTTGCAATAATATTCTTGGCCGGGATAGTTGGAACTACTTCTTTCTTATTATTATCATTCACTGGATTATATAACAACATCAACTTTCAAATATTAATGTTATTATCATTTCTTCCCTTGTTTACAGGGGTTTATGCTTTTACAAAGCGAACGTCCTTCATGGATAAAGCAACTAAACTGGTGAATTACACAGTTCCATCACTGGTTATTTTCATCATTCTAATTGATTTATATTTTTTGACCATAATTTTTAACATTTGAATTATCCTTATCAAAAGTTCTAATGGAATATTCTTTAATGTTTTTTTTATTTGATTAACTCGAAGTCTCCCACTTTTCCTTTGGTTTTGTTCAAGATGAAAATAACGAATAATACTCCAATTATGCCCGGTAACCATAACTGACGATAAAGGCATACTGCAGTCCAGAAACTGATTATCAGGAAGAGGCTGGATGATAATGCAGGGATTTTTAGACTTATCAACTCTTTTTTGAAGAGTAATAAACCAATTAACGCTGCAATTATCCCGGTGAGGATCCATCCTAAGAAGTTCTGGAGGGGCACACCATAAAAAATACCCATGTATTCATAAACCCAGAAGTTAAGGGACACTGCAGCAGGGTCTAATATTAAATCAGCAGTTAAAACCAGTAAAGCAATAATTATAACTAGTTTTAGTATGTTTCGCCAGTAGGGTAAATCTTTTTGCCAGTACTGGTTTGCCAGATAAATACATCCCATAAACAGTGGCACATAAGCAAAGGGGAGAGTGAATGGTGTTAAACCAAATAATTTCATTCCAATAAGTTCAGTGTAATGGAATGATGAGTAGGAAAACCAGTTATGATGGCGAAGGTTTCAATGCTTAAGGTGTAAATACTGAGAATGATGATGCTGATTAATCCCTTCTTCCAACCCAACCATATTATCATAGCTATAAAGGAGGGAATGGCTAAGATAATTATGAATAAAGCAGAAATACTGGCCATTTCCGAACTAATGTTAATATTGGCCACAAAAAAAGCAACAATCACCAAAGCAACTGCTGTTATCCACATGTATTTAGAGTAATCTTTAATGATTAATCCCCCAATTAATATTTACATTAAGGAGAAATAAAACTTTCTGATTTTCATAATTGAAGAAAAAAATATATGATAAAAAGGCTCAAATTAATCTTATGAATAATCGCTTAGGCGAAAATAAGAACCCTGACATCAAACGTTTAAGGGAAATATTGGGAGTAATGGTCAAATATCGTTTTGGTAACACACTGATAAAGTTAGGTATCCGCAGTGGATTCCGAGTACCTTCCATACTTTCCCGAGAAGATGATGATGAACTGGATAGCACAGCTCCTGAAAGGTTTCGAATGGTCCTACAGGAACTGGGAACCACCTTCATCAAACTGGGGCAGGTTCTAAGCACCCGGCCGGATCTGGTGGGTAAAGACATTGCTGATGAACTCACCAAACTCCAGGATAGCCTCCCTCCAGTAACCTTTGAATCCATAAAAGATGTGATTGAAGATGATCTGGACCTCCCACTTGAAGAACTATTTTCTGATTTTAATGAAGAACCATTAGCTTCTGCTTCTATTGCCCAAGTCCACCGTGCTAAACTTCCTGATGGTACTGAAGTAGCGGTCAAAGTTAAAAAAAAAGACATCACAAAACGCATAGAACAGGATATTGTAATCATGCGTTACCTGGCCAAACAGGCAGATAAACGCGTAGGATCCCTTAAATATTACAACCTCCCGGGAATTGTGGATGAATTTGAAAGGGTTATCTTCAAGGAACTTGATTTTTCCCATGAAGCCCGTAACATTGAACGATTCCGTGCAATGTTTGAAGATGATTCACGTATCCAGGCCCCTGAAGTTTACCCGCAGCAATCCACCAGCAAGGTTCTCACCATGGAATACATTGAAGGGGTTAAGATCAGTGAAGCCCTGGAATCAGATATGGAAGTTGATGGAAAGGTCATAGCAGAATTAGGTACTGAATGCTACTTTAAACAGATATTTGATTATGGATTTTTCCATGCGGACCCACACCCTGGGAATCTTATGGTTTTACCTGGTAACCGTTTGTGTTTTGTTGATTTTGGAATGACTGGAAATCTGGAGAGAGATTTTCGAGAAAACCTTGCCGAATTGTTCATATTCACAGTTAAATACGATGTTAAGGGACTAATAAATCAAATGATGTATATGCGTCTGATTGATGATGAAACTAACCTGGAAACACTTAAATATGATCTTATGGATCTTTTAGATCGTTTTTATGGGGCACAGATTCAGGATATTGGGGGTATGATTAATGAGTTCAGTATGCCGGGGGTGATGGTTAAAAACAAGATCAAACTCCCTCGTGATTTTATTTTACTGGGAAGGGTGTTGAGCATGGCAGAAGACCTGGGGCGCCAATTGAACCCTGAATTCAATGGTATTGAAGTGGCCCAACCATTGATAAGGAAGATGATCGCCCGTCGCTTAAACCCCCTTCGTCTGGCAGATTATCAGACCCGGTACCTCTTTGAACTGGAACATTTACTCAAAGACCTTCCTGAGACCATAAATCGGATTTTTCTCCGGTTTGAGGATGGGAAGATCAAGATGGAAATTGAACACAAAGAACTGGATGAATTCTCATCTCACTTGGAGAAGATAACCAACCGTGTTGCCCTGGCCCTGATTGTATCTTCACTTATAATTGGTTCTTCCCTCATTTTACAGACAGATAAAGGAATGCCAATGCCAGGAATTGGGTTCTCAACAGTGGGGATAATTATATTCATTATAGGTGCAGCTCTAGCCATAGCTTTGGTTGTTTCATTCATAAGAAGATTATAATGTGTGTTGGTGTTGAACAATGAAATTGTAATGTGTGTTATATGGGTGTTGTATTAAATTGAGATTTAATCTATTTGAAATAGTATTGGGATTGATTTTAGCTTTATTCTTAAGCATATCACTGGGTTTATTTTTAGGGAGCCCAGGATCGTTTGCCGGATTCTTAATAGCCACATTCATAGTGGGTTATCGTGTTGGTGATGACGTGGCTCAGGGAGCTATACATGGTGCACTGGTTGCTGTAATAACTGGCATAGTCTTCATCAGTGCCATGCTTTTAATGGCTTCATCACCAGGGGAGCTGGGATCATCCATGATGGAAATGGGATACTCTGGAATAATAGTGGGAATAATGCTTAACGGGATAATCGGGTCCATTGGTGGCATATTCGGGTCATATGTTCGTGATCGCATTTTAATAGTATAAATTTACCCTTAAGACAAATGAAATAACCCTGTTTTCATCTATTTTATTTTTTTCCAATTATTTCTCTTTAAATCATTAATAACCCTCTAAACATACCGGGTTCATAATTACATGACATAGAAAATTATATATTTTTATTAAATCATAAATTATAATGACTCAAAAATGAGGTGAAAAAGATGCATAAAAAGGATAGTATTGAGGATATGAAAGAAATAGTAAAGGATATGCTGGAAGATACCTCTAGAACCGTGGATAAAATGCGGTTTGATATTGAAAAATCCATTGTTGACTACACATTCCTACCAGGGAAAGACATTATTGAAACAGACGATAGTGTAATTGTTAACATCGTGCTTCCAGGTATTGAAAAGGAAAATATCAACCTTAAACTCACTGAAAACAAGCTGAAAGTCAAGGCCAAATTCGATTTTGAACATAAAATGGGGGGAACTTATGTAACCCTCTCTGATCGTAAGAGTGGATACATACGTAGAACAGTACGCCTACCCAAAAAGGTCATAGTTGAAGAGGCCCAAGCCAAATTCGAAAATGGAATACTCAAGGTAGAAATACCCAAACAGGAAAAAGAAGAAGGAACTGAAATCAAAATTGACTAATGTTCCTTTAAAAAAGGATTTTTAATCAACTTTTTCCTTTTTTCTAAATTACAAAATTTTTTCTAAAATTACAAAAGAATCAAATTATTCAAATCATCTGTTACTTACAAATTAATCTGTTACTTAAATACTTCTTCTTTTTAACTGACAAGTTATTCACAATGTCCTTTTAACAAACTCTAAAGGCACAGAACACCTTTCTGCGATCTCTTCTGTGGAAAAACCCTGTCCTGCAAATCTCCTCACCACGAATTCCAGAGGTTCGCCCACCTCGATGATGTAACCATCAGGGTCATAAAAACGTAAAACCCTCTGCCCCCACGGTTGAACCCTGGTTTTATGAACAAATCTACAATTGAGAGATTCTAGTTTCTCCTGGACACTATCCATCTCTTCAGATTCAAAATATAAAATGTTAACATTTTTTGCCATTTTCAAGTTATATTGTATTTTTTCTAGTTTCTTTGCTATTTCGCTAAAATCATTCTTTTTCTGACCAAATTCAATTTAATATGGATTTATATCTAGAAAAATGAATAAAAGTGGTTTAAAACACAAAGAAAAATTTTTTATAATAATATAAATTTGCAATTCACAATCTTCTAGATTTAGAAGATATATTCAAATTGATTTATTCAACAGAAAATAGCCAATTAATAGAATTCAAAAAACTTCCCAAGACAAACATGTTTTTTGAGACTATTAAAAACTTTCACACTGATGTTTATGTGGATTCTTTAGCGACATTTTCAATTGAAATTTTTATTAAATTATAATCTTTGATGTTAGGTTTTAAAAAAGGTATTAAATAATAATTATCATTAAATTTAATCGGACTTAATTGTGTATAATTATTTTCTAAGACATATTTTTCCTCTGCTATAGGGGGATTAGTCCAATCAATCGATTGATTATATGAAATAAAAATAACGAGTTCAGGATGTTTTTCTTTTAAATATTCGGTTGTTACTCCATTTTGTGCTATAAATTTATCATTCAACCCATCTAAAAGATTCCATCCAGAATAATACGCAATGGAACCTGCATCACCGCAAAAAATAGTATAATTATCTTCAGAGAAAGAACTAAGAGTTTTTCCTAGAGGAATATGTGCATTATTTAAACTATCACCATAATTATGCTGGTCTACAAGTTCATTTACTCCAATAAAATTTGTGAATACAAGAAGGGTCAAAATTATGACTGAAGAAAATATAATTCTGGTATTTTTTGCTGATTTTATATTTGTTTTATTCTTTCCTATTTCATTGAATAATATGTTGATTGCAATTCCAAATGCTGCATAAATCAGTACAAATGAAGGATAAAAAAATCTCTGGGCAAAATTAATGTTGGGAGTGTAAACATATACTATAATTGCAAAGAATAAAGTTACGCCTAAAATAAGTAAAAAATACTTAAAATTTGTTTTCAGTTGATTTTTATTGGTATCAATCTTTTGATTTATTAAGTACAATGAAATTAATATGATGATTACAAATGGTATTAAATAAATTAAAGCTATTAAGAAATACAGGGGATAAGTGTTTGAATGGACCATTTTAGCTAAAAAAGACAATGGGAATAATCCATGGAAGTAAAAAATACGAAAAACATTATAAATAACAATAGGGATTAAATATAAAATCAAAACAGGTAGATAAGAAGTAAGTTTTATTGAATTATTGTTCTTTTTGTAGGTAATGATAATAATTGAGAATATCAACCCTAATGATACTAGCATTCCTTCTGGTCTTGTTAAACTTAATAAAAGTGCTGTAAATGCAAAGAACCAAATGAACTTTGAATTAGGAGATATAAGGATTTTCCATGCGCTATACATCACTCCCAATAATAAAAATGCAAATAACATAGTTTCCAATCCAGAAACAGCATGAATAGCAGTGTAAGGATTAATAAGAAGAAAAGTAGTACTAACTGTAAATGCGATTGACTTATTTTTAATATCTTTAAAAATATCGTTAGTAATGAGCCAAAATAGAATAATAATTCCTAAAACCGATAATAAACCAATAATTTTTGTTAAAAATACAGGATCTAATTTCAGTAGAAATAAAAATGCTATTATTAAAACCCATAAAAAATTAGTATAACCCTCAACGGGTGGTTGACCAATATCCCATACTAATCCAAATCCATTAGCCAAATGTTCACTATATCTAAAGGATATAAATGCATCATCAACAGTAAAATGCCACACATAACCTACCATAAAAATAAACAAGACAACAGAAACAAAAAGGGTAACAATACAAACATTTTTAGAATTTAAATCCATAAATGAACTAGATTAATATAATATATAACGTTTATGGATAATTGTGGTTGTAAAGTGCTGGTTGTTGAAATATTTTCTTGAATACAGTCAGATTGTTAATGTTCATAAGTTTAATATTTTAGCTACTCAGAATTTCATTAACTCTGCAACAATCAAATAATAACTCGCCAAGCCCTTCCATTTTCCCCATGAACTGGCAATTTCCCGGACTGCTTCTGATGATAATTTTTCGTCCGCTCTATAAACATTTCCAATGACCCTCTGCAGACTGATATCATCGGCAGGAATAGCATCCAATCGGCACAATCCCCTAAGTAGTGCCATTTCAGCGGTCCAAACACCAATACCCCTGATTTGGGTCAACTCTTCTACCATTTCAGTGGTGGTGTTCATCTTTTCAATGGATTGCAGGTTGACATCTTTTTGCACAATGTCAAGGGCCAGGTCATGAATATACTCTGCTTTTTTATGGCTTAAACCACAATTGCGAAGTTTTTCAAGATCCAAATCTGTTAAATCTTCGGGTGAAGGGTAGGAATAATAATCCTGACCATAAAGAGGAACTGACCTTCCCACATATTTTATCAAACGGTTTTCTATACTATGGGCTGCTTTAAGAGATATCTGCTGTTCTATGATGGAATCCACCAGTGCCTCGAATAATGTGGGTGTGGAAGGATTTTTAAGACCGTAAAGTCTGCCAATGATAGGTGATAATACAGGATCTGATTTTACCTGCTCATAGAAATGATGAAGATCCAATCCCAGGTTAAAAATCTGGTAAACAACTGGTGGAACTGAATTTAAAATATCTGGGGAGAGTTCCGTATCGGATTCTACACTAACCTTGAGTTCAGGATCATTAACTGATCCCACAGATTCAATGTACAGGAGTATTGTTTTATCTTTGATGGTGAAAGCCTGCCAGAAGCGATTATTGGCATACTTTTTTATATTTTTATCCCCACTGGCAAATATCCTGCAACTAAGATCAAAATCAAAGGGTGCTTTAGCCTTTATATTGAAAGTTGATTGATACATGATTTACCCCTTAAATTATAACCATTACTTATTATCTAATCGCTTAATGGCATTTCCCAACCTTTTCATCCCTTCTTCAATTTCCTCTACACTTGAATTGGAAAAATTCAGTCTCATGGTATTCTTTTCAGGATTTTCAGTGTAGAATGTTTCTCCAGGTACAAATGCGACATTTTCTTCCATTGCCAGTTCAAACAGTTCCATTGAAGATGTGCCCTCAGGTAAAGTGACCCATAGGAACATCCCACCTTGGGGCGAAGTGTGTTTAACTCCTTCTGGGAAGTACTTCCTGATGGAATGGACCATCTGGTCTCTCTGGGACTTGTATAATTGTTTTATACTCTGAATATGCTTGTCCACGTTGTTATCCTGGAGGTACTGGTAAACCACTCTCTGGGTGAAGTAGTTGGAGTGTAGATCAGAGGCCTGTTTGGCAGTGATCAGTTTATCCATAACTTCAGGGGGAGCCACAATCCAGCCCATCCTCATCCCAGGGGAGACGATCTTGGAGAAAGTTCCGAAGAGAATTGAATCAGGTAAATGGGACTTAATAGGAGGTATATCATCTCCCATGAATCGTATCTCACCGTAAGGGTTGTCTTCAACCAGGATGGTCTCATGTTCTGCCATTATTTCTGCAACTTTTTGTCTTTTACTTTCAGAATAGGTTATACCAGTGGGGTTCTGGAAACTGCTCACAGTGTAGAATAGTTTGATATTCTCCTCTTCCAGGATCTTCTCCAGGATGGTGGTGTCTGCTCCATCTTCCAGTAGAGGTACAGAATGAAATTCTGGTTCGTACAATCCAAATGCCTGTATTGCCGCCAGATAGGTGGGTCTTTCCATGATCACACCATCATCCCGGTCCAGGAAAACATTCCCCACCAGATCCAGGCACTGCTGTGATCCATTGGTTATCAAAATATCCTCAACTTCAACTTCCATGCCCTGTCTTTGGTACCGCTGGGCTATGAATTCCCTTAACTTACGGTAACCTTCGGTGGTGCTGTACTGGAGAACTTTATCCCCGTCTTCACTTAGAACTTTGGATGTGGCATTGTTAATGGCTTCCACCGGGAAGGACTGTGGATTGGGAAGTCCACCAGCAAATGAAATCATGTCATCATCATCGGTAACCTTCAAAATTTCCCGGACAAAAGACCTTGGTATTTTATTCATACGACGAGTAAAATGGTAATTCATGAAAAATCCTCTTAATTAATTGTTAAATGGAATTATATTTTATTTAATCAAACTTTAACTTATTTTATGTTTCTCCGGACTAATCATTTTATGTGGAATTTCCTGATCAAACTTTTTTGCATTTAAACTGCCCATTTGGAACAACATCTTTTACTATTACGATCATTTTTATAACATCACGATGTTTTTTTGCTACCATAACGGCGCACATGCTCCCAGGCTTGATGATACTCTTCAAAACCCTCTTTATGGTTGTACATGGATGTTTCATTTCTATTAAACACCTTCCTATCTTCACCCACCGGGCAGACTTTGATGCAGATACCACATGGGGAACGGTATTCTTTTCGAAGTTTCCTGCTACGGGTGGCACATCTCATCTTGTTTATCAGGGGAGGAAAATCATTTCCAGTTTCATACTCTGATTTTATGGCATTTACTGGGCAGTTCTGGGCACAGGACAAACAGCGGGTGCACAGATCATCACCAGAAATCTTGCTTCCCTCCAGTTTGAGAGTGGTGAGTATACTGGTAAAACGCACCCTGGGTCCAAATTCTGGTGTGAGGAGGACGTTATTTAATCCAAAGGATCCAAGACCTGCCAGGAATGCGGCGTGTTTATGGGAAAAGAATGCCAATGGTTTTTCCAGGAGCACTTCAATATCACCATAACCGTCCCTGGGAATGAAAATAGAGGGGTAACCCTTCAGGGTAAGGAAATTGGATATTTCATATGCCTTTTCATCCAGCAGAATATTCACTGTTTCATAGAGTTCATGATAATAAATAGATGGGGCAGTTTCCACAATGGGAAGCTGCACTGGTAAACCAATCACCACCACAGTCCGGGCCTCAGGGTAAATGGACTGAGGCCAGAATTCTCGGGGTATCCAATTGGAAAAATGCTGTGGAAGTTCTTCTGGAGGATTTTCCCACCTTTTCACCGGTGCAAAACCCACCATCGATATTCCAAGGTCCTTACACTTATCCAGAAGCTCTTTTTTTAATACTGTGGAAGTTTTAGATTTCATCTTGACTCCTTTATTTAATATGTTGGTTCTGGTGAAATAAAAATTTTGCATAAACCCCTGTTGTACAAGACTACCTTACGTACTCAGGAGACTACCTTGAGGTACTCTTTCTATTCCTGTTTTTAATCACCTTGTATCCCTCAAACCACAGCACACTCACCATACCTGAGACGAAGCATAACAGAATCTCCCACAGGTTAAGGGGGCAGAACTGGAATAATTGCTGCAGGGGTGGGAAGTACAGGATAGCAGCCAGGAATATTACTGCACCGCCTAAAACCCACCAGAGTGCCTGGTTAGGTGATCTGAGTGTTTGGTAGATGGTATGGGACCAGGAACGATTGGTCATTATGAGAGCCAGGTTAGCGAAGATCAGGGTGATGTAACTTAAAGTTCGGGCGCTTGCTTCTCCCTGCCATTTAAGACCAACAAGGTATACTGCCAGAACCACTACCAGAACCACTATTCCCTGTAAAATGCTCATTCCAATGTTTTTTCTGCTGAATAATTTTTCAGATGAGCTGCGTGGAGGGCGTTGCATGGCATCTGCTTCTGCAGGTTCTGCCTCAAAGACCACGGAACAGGCAGGGTCAATGATAAGCTCCAGGAACACGATCTGCACCGGAAATAAGACCAGTGGCCACTGGAACAGTACTGGTAAAAAGGACATCCCCACAATGGGAACATGCACCGCGAAGATGTAGGCAGTGGCCTTTTTCAGGTTATCGTAGATACGCCGGCCCATCTTCACACTGGCAACAATGGATGAAAAATCATCCTTAAGTAGTACCAGAGCCGATGCTTCCCTGGCCACATCAGTACCACGTCCACCCATACTTATACCTACCTGGGCGGATTTAAGGGCAGGGGCATCGTTAACACCATCACCGGTCATGGCCACGATCTCACCGTTGGATTTAAGGGCCTCTACCAGGCGCAACTTCATCTCTGGCACCATACGGGCAAAGATGTTGACATCCCTGACCTGCTCTTTCAGGGTCTCATCATCCATTGCATCCAGCTGGTCACCAGTTATAACTTTTTCTGGCTGGGTCAGTCCTATTTTTTGGGCTATGCTTCTAGCAGTGCCCGGATAATCTCCGGTGATCATCACCACCCTGATACCAGCCTGGTAACATTCTGCAACTGACTGGGGGACTTCTTCACGAACTGGGTCCAGGAATCCCACCAGGCCCAGAAACTGGAAGTTAAAATCATGTTGTTTTCCAGGGAGATCTCTCTTTTTAAATGATGCACGGGCCACTCCTATTATTCTCAAGCCCTCATCAGCCATTAAAGATATGTTACTGGCTAACTGTTCCATTTCCCCTGGAGTCATATGGCATAGATCAGCCACAGCTTCCGGTGCACCTTTAGCAGCGATTATGTAATCCTCACCATCAGGGGATTGCCATACATGGGACATGGCCAGAAGTTCAGGGGATAAAGGGTATTCATGGACCAGTTGCCAGTCCTCATGAAGGTGTTCAGTTTCCTTTAAGGTTGTATCACCAAATTCTTTGAGAGATTTTTCCATGGGGTCAAAGGGGTCTCGCTGGCTGGCCAGTATACTGAATTCCACCAGTTTATGGAAGCTTTCAGGGAGGTGATGGGTGGCACTGGTTACATCGTGAAACTGTGATCCATTCATGATCTTACCAACTGACATCTGGTTCAAGGTCAAAGTGCCTGTTTTATCCACACAGAGAACTGTTGTAGATCCCAGTGCCTGAATGGCATGAGAACGCCGGGTTAGCACATTTTTTCGAGATATTCTCCAGGCACCCAGTGCCAGGAAAATGGTTAACACCACCGGGAACTCCTCTGGTAGAATTGCCATGGCCAGGGTTATACCAGCTAAAAATCCGTTAATCCAGTCCAGCCTGGTGATTCCATAGATAACCACCACTGCGGCACATAATCCTGCACCAACCAGTGCCATGTTCCGTACTAGTGTGCGGGTTTCCATCTGAAGACTGGTGTCTTCGGTTTCCAGGGACTGTAACCGCTTGCCAATACGGCCCATCTCAGTCTCAAGGCCAGTGGAAACTACCTGAGCCACTCCCTGACCCTGCACCACCAGAGTTCCAGAGTAAACCGAGGGCAAACCATCCCCGCCGGGTGGATGCATGTCCATCAATCCTCCACACTGCACCTTCCGCACAGGTACAGATTCACCAGTTAAGAGAGACTCGTTTATGAGGAGGTTGCTGCAGGATAAGACCACACCATCTGCCGGGACTCGGTCACCCTCCTTGAGCATGATAATATCATCACGGACCACTTCCCGTCCCGGTATTCTCTTCTCTTGCCCGTCACGAATAACCAGTGCCCTGGGACTGGACAGATCCCGTAGTGCCTCCAGTGTACGTTCAGTTTTACGTTCCTGATAGAAAGTTATCCCCATAATCACAAAAACAAACCCCAGGAGCATCAATGCTTCCTGAAGATCCCCTAAAACAAGATAAATAGCCCCACAAGCAATTAAGAGGAGGAACATGGGTTCCCTGATTACCTCAAGAGCAATGGTTAAAAAGGATTTCTCTTCAGTTGATGGAAGCTCATTATAGCCATGCTCTTTTATTTTTCTGGCCACTTCTGATTCTGAGAGTCCTTTTATGTTTTTCAGGTCCAGTTCATCTGCCACGTTGCCCCTCCTTCATGATAAATTAGTATGGATTAAATTAAACTTATTATGGGGTTAAATTAAACCTGTTATGGTTAAATTAAACTTTTTGTGGATTAAATTGATGCTTTTATGGGATTATACTCATTATCTATTGGATTATCTATTGAGTGTATTAAAATATGAATAAGGCCACATATATCTTTTTCCATTGATTAACGTGTTAGGAATCCCTAATTCTCTAAAATAAAATGTTAGGTTAGTCTAATTCGTGATAGGCTTACCTAACTTTAAAAAAATTAAAAAAAAGCAGTAATATTAACTATTCTTTTCAAGTTTGGAAGTGAAAAATTCTCTTTAAAAGTAAAATTAGTGGGGTTTTCACTACCATTCCAGAGACTCCAGACGGTCCATGGCTTCTACCAGGTCCTCGTAGGATGCTGCATATGATATGCGGAAGTGACCTTCACCGTACTGGCCAAAGGAAGAACCTGGAACCAGAACCACGTCTTTTTTAAGGGCTTCTTCCACAAATTTTTCCGGATTTTCAATGGAGGGAAACACGTAAAAGGCTCCGTGTGGTAGATTACACTCTATTCCCATGCCTTGTAGTCTTCCCACCACCAGATCCCTTCTCCTTTTAAATTCATCCCTCATTTGGATCACACTATCCTGAGGTCCCTGAAGGGCAGCCAAAGCAGCTTTTTGAGATATGGAAGTTGCACAGGTGACACTGTACTGGTGTACTTTTAAAACAGCTTCCATTAAGTGGGGTGGTACTGCAAGGTATCCAATACGGAAACCAGTCATAGCATAGGTTTTGGAGAATCCATTAATGGTTATAACATTATCAGAATAGCTTGCCGGGCTGTAATGTTTCTTTTCATAGATGATCTTATCGTATATCTCATCAGAAATAAGGATCAAATCATGATCATCGGCAATATCAGCCAGGCCCTTAATATCTTCTTTTTCCAGGACTGCCCCGGTGGGATTGTTTGGTGAATTGATTATAATGGCCCTGGTACGTGGTGTGACCTGTTCCAGCACATCTTCCGGCAGCATCCGGAAATCATTTTCATCCTTAAGGGGTGCTGGTACTGATCTACCTCCACTGAGCTTCACACAGGCATCATAAGCTACAAACCCCGGATCAGGGATGATAACTTCACTTCCTTCCTCGATAAGTGCATTGATACTGGAATAAAGTGCCCCACTGGCTCCAACAGTAACTATGATTGATTCAGGGGATGTTTTGATATGGTTGTCTGTCTTTAATTTATGGCAGATGGCTTCCCTTAGTTCCATGATCCCGGTGTTCCCGGTGTAATGGGTGAAACCCTCATTCAATGCTTCTTTAACTGCTTCGCGGATATATGATGGTGTGTCAAAGTCAGGTTCGCCCAGTGCCAGGTTGATGGAGTCTTCTCCCACCATATCGAACATTTTCCGTATTCCAGATAGATCAATGGACTCTACTCTTTTAGCTGGTTTCATTGTAATCGCCATTTCCTTTATTAATTATTTAATAATTGATTAATGTTCTGATGATTTTAATTAACTTTTTTTAATTACACGCCCCACAGTTATAACAACCAAAAGTTTCACACCATGGTGTCAAATCACCGCTTAACGCCTTTTTATATTCATCTTCCAGAAATTCCTCGTTTATGTTCACATTTATCTCATTCCAAGGAAGATCAGCACCAGGGTTTAATTGTGGTGTTAATTTTTTCCATTCACCGAGTGGAACCTTTCTCTGGGATGATTCTTCAATGATACCGGATAGTTCATTGCCTCCCACTGAGAGGATGTATTGTACCATTGCTTTATTGGGATTTTCCACCTTGAAATGCCTGTTTTTCAATTCTTTCTTCAGGAAGTTCACCCTGGATTTGATGTCTTTAAGGCTGAACCCGGTCCACTGGAAGGGTGTGTGGGGCTTTGGTATGAATGGGTTTACACTTATCCTGAGTGAATCCCGATGAGGAGCCATAACTTGCAAATTCTTTATTAGATTCACCATGTCTTCCATGTCATCATGCGTTTCCGTGGGCAGTCCTACCAGGAAATATAGTTTAACATTCAAGTTCAAATTGAAGGCAGTTTCCATGGTTTGCCTGATATCCTCATCAGTGATTGGTTTATTTACCACCTGTCTGAGTCTCCAGGTGGATTCAGGGGCAATGGTAATGGTCCTAAGTCCGCTTTCAGTTAAGCTTTCCAGAAGATCCTTGGAGATTGATTCAATACGCAGGGATGGGGTGGTAACCTGGAAATCACGATCTAGAAGTTCACGACATAAATCTTCGATACGGGAGTAATCGGAAACAGCCCCACCGATGAGTGCAATTTTCTCCATACCAGTAGCGTGTCTCCCCTCCTCCGCAGTTTGGATAATGGTTTTAATATCAACTTCTCTCCGGGGGCGGTAAATACAACCTGCCATGCAGAAACGACAACCCCGGGCACATCCCCTGGAAACTTCCAGGAGGAAAGATTTTCCAAAGGCTGGAATTAACTCTTTATTATCGGTTTCCGGGAAAACCTGGCGAACCGGACGCCAGGCATCACGCATATCCTCCACCTGGACCAGGTTCACATTATTGCCTGGAATGTAAACTCCTTCCACATCCAGAAGTTCATCAATCTCCTCCCGGGGATTATCCAGTTGGCTTAACTTATCCAGAAAATCAGGTAGAATGACCTCACCATCCCCCACCAGGAAAAGATCAATAAAACTGCTCATGGGTAATGGATTGGAACTGGCACAGGGACCACCAGCAATTACCAGAGGATCATCTGGAGTTCTATCCTCTTTTCGAAGTTTTAAACCATCTTTCCTGAGCATTTCCAGTACATGGGGATAATCCTGTTCATACTGGAGGGAAAAACCCACCACATCAAAATCCTTCAGGGGGGAACCAGTCTCCAGGCTCTTACCATAAGGGTAAACCACTCTTTCACAGTAAACATCTTCCTGGTGGTTTAAGAGGTCGTAGATTATATGGAAACCCAGTGAAGACATGGCACTGCGGTATAAGTTAGGGTAGCATGATGCGAAGCGAAGTCCAATTTTCAGTGGATCCTTCACCACCACATTGTGTTCCAGGAGCATAGTTTATTATCTTGCCCACAATATAATCAAGATATCTACATAATTAATCTAGGAAGATCAAAAATCTGGGAAGATCAAATATTTTCTGAAAATTTGTGATCAAAGTTTTCAATACTATACTTATAATTTAGTTTCACGGGATAAAACCTATAAAATTGAGGATAATCACCAATGATTGAACAAAAATATCACAAGGTGGCAGTTGGAGGCACCTTTGACAAGTTCCACCGGGGTCACCAGTTACTGGTAAAAACAGCATTCCAGGTGGGTGAACAGGTACTCATCGGAGTGACCTCTGATAAATTTGGGGGTATAAAAGGAGAAATAGAACCCTGTAATGTTAGAATGTCCAACCTCAACCAGCTACTGGAAAGACGTTCAAATTATACCCTATCCCGTCTGGATGATCCATATGGAGTTACCATTGATGATGAATCAGTTGATGCCATAGTGGTGAGTCCTGAAACTGAACCAACAGCGTTTAAAATTAACCAGATACGCAGGGAGAAGAGAATGAAACCCCTGGATATTATCACCATAAGCATGGTTCTGGCAGATGATGGTAAGCCCATATCATCCACCCGTATACGTCGAGGGGAGATTGATCAGGTGGGAACTTTAATTAAAAAGGTTGAAAGGTAAAATGAAGGTTGTAGTTGGATCCAAAAATCCGGTGAAGTTAAAGGCCACCAGGAATGTTTTAAAGAAGATATATCCTCAAATGGGTGTGCAGGCAAAACACGTGGATTCTGGTGTGCCGGACCAGCCCATAGGATTAGAAGTTACCATTCAAGGAGCTATTAACCGGGCTAAAAATGCATATTCTGAAGAATTTGATCTTTCAGTGGGCATAGAATCCGGTCTTTTAGAGGTGCCCCATAGTATAACCGGTTACCTGGATTTGCAATGGTGTGCCATCTATGATGGTGAGAAAACCACCCTTGGGGTTAGTGCTGGTTTTGAATACCCTCCACTGGTCATAGAAAAGGTCTTGGAAGGTATGGAAGTTGGGGATGTTATGGACCAGGTTACCGGTATTGACCGATTGGGACAGAAAACTGGTGCAGTAAGTCACCTAAGCCGGGGGTTACTGGACCGTACAGGGAATACTGAGCAGTGTGTATTGATGGCGATGATACCCAGGATGAATGAGGGGGTTTATTTTGGTTAATTAATCTTTAATTTAAAAAACGATTTTTATTTTAAGTTTACTGAGTGTTCATTTTTTTTGATAGGATTAATTAATTGGTTAAGTATTTCCCTCTTTGTTCAACATCTTTAGGTAATCTAAACGAGAATAGTCTTAATTTTTCATTTAAATATGCTTCATATTGCTGATTTGGTGCGTAAAATGAAACTAAACTATCACCGCATACAATGTTTCCTTTAATTTCCCATTCTCCAACTTTAATCCAATCTGGGGGTATTTTATTTTGAAAGGCACTGTCGTATATTATTATTAAACTAACATTATTATTTGTGGTTAAATTAGAAATTTCATTTGTAGTGTAATTTCCTTCATTTTTCTTTTGTGCCACTTCTAAATTTCCCAATCCCCATAGATCCAAACATTTTATGTCAGACATGTAATTAATGATACCTATATCATTTAATCCAACAGATTTACCTTGATAATATTCTTCTATAAATAAAGCCATTTGATACTGTTGCTCATAAATATTTTTACTTGCTTGTGGTACAGATGTAATTGATCCATAACCATTGGTAGCTGCGGGAATCATGAACAAACATATAAGCAAAAATAAAAATGAATATCTGAGGATATTCCATTTATATTTACGGATATTATTTTGATAAATTAGGGTTTCCAGATCTTTTAGGCACAATGAAATCCCTAAGGATGTTCCTAATAAACCCAGAGCAATTAAATAAGCTTCATATCTATAAAAATATCCAGTTTGCACAAATGAAATGTGAAAAATAAGATTAAAAATAAAAATGATAAGAATTATTATATAAAAGTCATTGATTTTTTTGGTAAAGTTATCTTTTAATATTATATATAATAAAAAAACTGCTGTGATAAATAAAATTAATAGATGAGGCTCTAAAATAGTATATATAAGTTTTTTTAAGGTTAATAAAATGTAATTTAGTGATGTAAGGTTTTTGAGATAAGCGGATTTAAGTATAAGGGAATTTGGTAAGAAATACCATCCTTGAATTTTGGAATAAAGTCCATAAATTATTAGGGGTATCGTTCCGGATAGGAGAATGTATATTGCTTTTAATCTCTTTTTGTAGATAACAAATAATAAAACAACCGCAAGGACTGTAAACAAGTTTTCATATCTATTCAAAGTTAAAAGTGATGCTAAAATCAATAACAAGATTACTTCATAATTTTGAGATTTTTCTTGGTTTAATATTTTAGCTGACATGTACACAAAAGCAATTGTAAGGAAAATCTGCAGTACATGTTCCATTCCTGTGAAAATAAGTGGTATAATTGGTGTAAGGAATGTTATAACCATTAAACTGATAAATATAAAGAGATTACAATATTTGATATCTTTCACATATTGCTTGAGAATATAGTTTGTAAGGATAAGTGTAGATGTAGCAAATATTATGTTTAGAAAGAATGGTATTAGTTCATTTATCCCGAATATTTTAAATAATGCCGCAATAAGTCCCGGCCAAAGTATTGAAGATGTTGATGAAGTGAAACCATATTTAGTTACTCCCCAAACTCCATAGGATACGAAATTTTTTGCAACAACCATATGGATGTAAGGATCATCCAGAACATATATTAAGTGGCCGTTGGTATTGCTGATGGATAATAATGTCACAATTAATGTGGTAATCCATAAAATGATTAGAGAACATATTAATGGCCATTGATTTTTGTTAAATAACATGCTTATCAAAATTTGGCATTTGCAGTAAGGTAATTTGCCACTGATTTTGTTTATTATACTTACTCATTGTACCACTAGTGTTATTGTAGGAATCATACTTATCAATATTTCTGTAATTCTTTTGTCGTAAAATCACCTTGGTATTTAGTTCCTTTTTGAATGTCCCATATCTACCATTTGATACCTCCTCCCAGTTAACCAAACAATTTTATCTGCAGATGAAACCCAAAAAATTTCGCTTTGATTTGAATTACATGGTATATAATCACCCAATCCAACATATCCATTAATAGGTATATTTAGGAAATCCCAGTTGGCATTTGTATTTTCTACAATTGAAAGAAATGGTGAAACTCCCAAATTTGATAATAAAACAAAAATTAAGACAAAATAACTGGATAAAAACTTTTTTTAATTTTAATAATTCCGTATATCCTTGAAACAGCTAAACCCGACATTATGGTCAAAGGAAATGCTACATATTCAAATCCTAGGGAATAATAGTGCACTCAGAAACTATAATAATTATGATATACGCAATTATCAGTTTAAATAGTTTATTATCCATTAAAAAAGAAAATTAGTCCAAATGGAACCAAATAGACTATTGGATTAAACTGAATATCTGTATTGTTGGGATGATATAAAATGGAGGATACTCACTTTCTATAACTCCACTTTGCCCTGAAAAGGGTATAAAATACCACAAAATATCACAGATGGTAATAATAAAATACATTTCCAATTTTTTCTGGTACCATCAACTAAGGATAATGGAATAAAAATTATCAAACTAACTGAATGGGTCCAAACACCTATCACTGATGCCATGAATGATTTAAATTGATCTTTAGGTAGAAAATAAATGGTTAAAGTTGCTAAAATTGGATAAAATTGGCTGGAAAGGTCACAGCTAAAATATCTACTTTAAGTACAGTTAAAGAAAACATTCCTGTAAAAAACCAGCCATAACCTCATATTCCCGTTTTTCAATCCATGAAGCTACAATAACTGTTAAAATGATTGAGGTTAATACAAAAATTGTATTCGTAAATCTCACTCCAACAAGATACCATAAAAATGCGAAAACTGCATGGAATAAAGGAGGATGCCATAATGCTCTTCCAACAGGATAATATTTTAAATAATCTCATAAATACCATAAAACGGGTTCATAAGTATTTCACGAGCTTGAATAAGATGAAAATCAGTATCACCCACCCACAGATATGCTATATGGCCTTAACTAAGTAAAATTAAAACGCTAAATAAAAGAATAAAATGGACTTATTTAATTAAATTCTGTTTCAGTTTTCCTGATAATTGCATCATTATAAATAGGTTATATTACTGATTAATATACTCACTTAATTTGTTAAAAAGCTTCAATTGAGATTTAGAGCATATAATATGATTACAATAATTATATATTCTTTTATAACTGAAGAATACTAGGATTATAAATGATCTGTATAATTAAATATGAATGCAAAAATTTCAAATATTTACAAATTATGTCGTTATTAAAAATCTTCTTAACTTATGGGGGATTCTTTGTATCTGAAATTAAGAGAATATGTTAGGGATCATGATTCATTGGTTTTTGGCGTTATTCTAGTTTTTTTCGTGGCTTTAATTGCGTATTACCGGGTTCAGATCCAAATAGAAATTGGCCCTATTTGGGATACTTTCGATTTCCTATCCAATGCCATGTTCTTTGCTGGACAGGGATTCGGATACACAGATCTGACCAGACCTCCCTTTTTCCCATTTCTAACATCACTCATCTTCCGATTAGGTGTGGTATCTGAATCAGTGATATTCTATTTAGATGCTTCATTCTTAGTATTCGGGGCCATTGGATTATATTTATTTTTCCGAATGAAATTTGAGGCCATGGAAAGCTTTTTGGGCAGTTTACTCTTCAGCACTTTTCCAGTGGTTGTTTTATTTATCGGAGTTGGACTTACCGATATTCCAAGTGTGGTTTTATCCATCTGGGCATTGTATGCTACTGTTTTAGCAGTTAAAAAGAACTCATTGTTCTTTTACTTTTCTTTTCCCCTGGCGATGCTGGCCTTTTTAACCCGGTATCCTGCAGGATTCATTATTTTTCCCATATTTTTCTATCTGGCAATTAATCGCCATGATGTATCCCTTAAAAATATGTTTGGGGGAATGTTATTATCTTTATTACCTGGCTTGATTGTTCTTTTATTCTTTTACAATCAATTCGGCAATCCTTTGGGTCCATTGTCTTCATTTTATGGCTCAACCCAGAAATCATGGTCTACGACTTACGTATATTATCATCCTGATCCTTTATATTTCCTAAAAAATTTGATTCTGTACATAGGTGTGGGTGGATTGACCATTATATCGATTATGGTCTTTAGCATTTTCATCTACTTAATAACTAAACTTAAGAGTGTTAAACTTAAATTTAAAGAATTATCCAATTATGAAACGGAACGTTTTACCAAAATAAAAATTTTATTGTTTATTTCATTACTGTTAATCTTTGTTATAACATTTGCATGGACGCATTACCTTGTTAGTGAGGGTTTATTCTTTGTTCTGAGCCTTTTAACCTATAACATTCTAAGAAAGAGTGAAGTTAAGGATTTAGATTTTCATTTTCTATTTATGTCATGGTTTATGGCATTTTTCATATTTCACAGCGTTTACATTATAAAAGACGACCGGTATTTTGTTACCATGGCCCCGGCTTTAAGTTATTTCTTAATATTGGTTTTCAGTGAAATTAAAAGAACATGGGACATCAAAATTAAGTATAAAAACATATTATATAATTTATTGGCATTTTTATTGGTATTGATGGTACTGGTATCTGCTGTAGATTATATACCTGCAATAAAAGAAAATGAATCTCCTAACACAGAAAAATTAAGCAATGTTCAAATGGCCAGCCAATGGCTTAAAGTTAATGATCCTCAATATCAGGATAAAAAAACGTCTGCTGATCTATGGCCATTCTTCAGCTGGTATCTAAAGACTAATGTAAGCCAAGTCCCCTTATTTAACACTCAAGAATCCTATGAAAACTGGTTAAACACAGATAAACCTGATTATTATTTATCTATTGTTGAAGGGTTAAATTTAACTAATTATAATCCAATAAAACAGTTTGGAATAGTAACCATCTACAAAAGACGAACTTAGACAATATTGGTGAATTAGACTATGAAAACGGAAAAATTTGAAGATAAGAATTCTAAACTGGTTTTCCTAGTTCTTTTAATAATAACTGTCGGGTTGATAACTTATTTTAGGGTGAGAATCCAGTTAAGTGTGGGTCCCGAGTTTGATGGTTTTGATTTTCTGGCAAATTCTGCTTTATTTGCAGGTAAATCAATAGGATATTCAGATCTCCTAAGGCCACCATTACTTTCCTTTTTAGCATCCCTCTATTTCCGATTTGATGGTTTGTATATGGGGATCACATCTATCATAGACGGACTCATATACATTCTAGGATGTATTGGTCTCTATTTATTCTTAAAAGAACGTTTTAATGCCATTATTAGTTTTTTGGGCAGTTTATTGTTCGCAACATTTCCCATAATAATCACTTTTGCAGGAGCCGGCCTTACCGATGTTTCAAGCGTTTCTATTTCAATATGGGCCATGTACCTCACTTACCTTGGTGTTAAACGGAACTCTAAATTTTTCTACTTAGCCTTCCCTGTGGCTATGTTGGCTTTTTTAACCCGCTTTAACTTGGCTTTGATTATTTTTCCAATATTTGCCTATATCATTGCAAATAGAAGAGAGATTAAAAATCCTCGAAACATTGTAATTGGAATGATTTTAGGGGCCCTGGTTTTACTTCCACTATTCATCTACTTCAATGCCAAATTCGGTAATGCATTATATCCATTCATGGATTTTTTTAGAAGTTCAGAAAGTTCAGGGAGTACAATACACTTTGCCTACAACCCAGATACACTATATTTCGTTAAAAATATTCCCTATTACATAGGAACAGCGTCCTGGATAATCATACTTTCTGCTGTATTTGCTTTATTTGTTTATTCATACCAGAATATTTCTAAAATAGGGTCAGTATTTGGTAAAATTGGATCTTTAACTCCCCTAAAAAATTTAAGAACTGGAATTAAAGTTAAATTACTTTTAATCTTGGCTTTATTGGTAGTTTTTGTCGCGACTTTTGGAAAAGCCAATTACATGGTAAGTGAAATAATTTTCTTTGCCATCACCCTCCTTATCTATAATGTCTCGTTTGAATTGGAATTAGATGTTGGCTGGGACTTACTTTTCTTTTCATGGTTCATGGCCTTTTTCATATTCCAAAGCGTGTATGTTGCCAAGGATCACCGGTATTTCATTTCTATGACTCCTCCAGTGGCTTATTTCCTGGCACGAGGATTGAATTTTTTCACCCAAAAATTTGAATTCAATTTTAAAAAGAAAAATATGACATTGTATGTTTTTGCCATAGTATTATCCTTAGTGATGATATTTTCAGTTACAGTGCAACTTTCTGAAATAGAAGAGGTGAATCAGAAGAATAAAATATTCAATCAGGATGTTTATAATGCCAGTCAGTGGCTAAAGATTAATGATCCAGATTACAAATCTAAGGTAATCTATGCTGATTACTGGCCCTACTTTGGATGGTACATGCAGACTAATGTGGGGAAAATGCCAATGTTCCGGGACAATCAGAAATTATATCAGGGTGTTAAAGATTTCAATTTCACTGCTGATGATAAAATGGCTTTAAATCAGGAACTTAATAGGATAAGTCCCGATTATTATATATGTGCATGGGATGATATGAATTTCACAAATTATACAGCGGTGGCAAGATTTGGCTCTGTAACTATATATAAACGGGTATAACTATGTTTAAAATTAATGAAGTGGTGTTAACATAAAAATAGGAGTTATAACCTCTGCTTATCCCGATTTTGAGGATGATCCTCATGGAATATTTGTTCACAGGTTGATGACGGAGATCGCCAAGAAAGGACATGAAGTTCATGTTCTGGCACCTTTTACTGGTGGAGAAACAGATTACGTCCTGGAAGGGGTGCACGTGGAAAGATTTCACTATTTCTACCCTCAAAGATTTGAAAAGCTTTCTGGGAGATCTGGGATGATTGATAATGTTAAAGAAGGATTCCTAGTTAAAATTCAGGTTTTAACATTTCTGTTTTTCAATGTTTTGCATTCACTGTTAAAACTAAGGAAAATGGATGTTATCCATGTTCAGTGGCCCATTCCCAATGGGTTAGGTGCATTGTTCCTTAAAAAGATTTATGGAATTCCTTATATAAACACGATACATGGGGAGGAAGTGCATCTTTCCAAACGGTACCACATGCTTTTTGCTCTTCGCTGGCTGGTAAATAATTCATCTAAAACCATTACCAACAGCACTGCAACCCGTAAGTTTTGCCTGGAAGCAGGTCTGGATGGTGAGAAGATTGAGGTAATACCATTTGGAGTGGACACAGACTTTTTCAGACCATTGGATGTTTATAAAGATGGAAATATATTCCAAATATTGTCAGTTGGTTACCTAATAGAAAGGAAAGGATTTGAATACTTAATAAAGGCTATGCCTCATGTTTTAACTGAACATGAAAATGCCCGGTTGAAAATCGTTGGATCCGGGCCATTGGAATCAAAGTTGAAATCATTAATCTATGAATTGGACCTCGGAGACCAGGTGGAAATTGTTAAGAATGTTTCTGATGAAAAATTACTTATGATGTACAACTCTGCGGATTTGTTTGTTTTGCCCTCCATTGTGGATTCACAGGGGAATACTGAAGGACTTGGTGTGGTTTTGTTGGAAGCTATGGCTTGTGGGGTTCCTGTTATTGGGTCTGATGTTGGTGGGATTTCTGATATTATTCATGATAATGTTACGGGGTTATTGGTATCTGAAAAAAATAGTATTGAACTTGCTAATGCAATATTAAATCTGGTTGGTAACACGAATTTGAGAAAAAAATTTTCGATGGATGGATATGACAAAGTAATAGAACTTTTTGGCTGGGACAAAATTGCTGAAAGTTACTTGTTATTTTATTCATTTAATCCTGTCTAAAATCGAAGATCAAAAAAATGGGACCAAACAGTTAATGTGTGTAAGCGATCTAATAAATTAGTAGTTGTTCACTAAACCAAAAATATAAAATGATTTATCAAATGTTCTTTCCTGTCTAAAACTGATAGAGGGGAGTAATGATAGAAAAACCACCCATAAGTCAATCCAATAATTATAACAGTTTGAGGACTAATGCTCACAATATTATTTTTATTCAATAACTACTCTATGTTATAAAAGTTCATTCATCTCTTATTTTATGTATAATATGTTTTCATTAAAAAATCTCTATAAATGTCAATGGATTATTGGAATAGTTATTTTTAACATGAAAGGGGTAAAACAATGATTTTCATGAAATGAGTTATAAGATTGAAAAAATGTTAAGAATGATATCTTAATCCATTAAGCTAGATACTTAAATCATCTTTTTCAGGATATGCATCATCAATACTGACTTTTTTATATAAAGCTGTTTTTAATGCATTCCATTCATCCTCAAATTTATAATATTCACAAAATATCATTTTCATTTGCAATGAAGACTCTACCAAGTTTTGATAATCTATTTTATAAGTTTTTAGACCATTTTGATGTTTATATTCAACACTATATGGTATTAACGGAGCGAAATCAGAGATTATTAAATATTTGTTACTTACTCTAATTGCTTCACCTACAGTTTGCATAATATAATCTCTATCAACCCAATGCAGAACGCTTCTCAATATTACCAAATCAAAGCTGTTTTTTTTAAAGGGTAGGTCGTGCGAATGACAATTAATAAATGTTATCTCATCAAAGTTCTTATTTAATAAATTAACAAGTTTAGGGCTAACCTCAATTCCATAAACATCAGCTTTAAACATATTTTTAAGCCAATAAAGGTTATTACCTGCTCCACAACCAATTTCTAAAATTTTATTATTGTTTAAGTCAAGATTTGTTTTTTTTAATAAAGATTGCAAGTTAAAATTAGGTTTGATGGTTCTTAAATCAACATCTCCGTAATTTCTCTTGAAATAATTATAACTTTCATTAAGCCATAAATTTTGATATTTTTCTTCCATAATAAAACCAACAAATCATTATTAGTATACAGCCATAAAATTAATTAGTTAACATGCCTATTAAGTTAATAGGAAGGTTATCAGAATGCTTAATGACAAAGTTATATTGATTACCGGGGGAACCGGTTCTTTTGGTAAAAAATTTGTGGGAAGGGTTTTAAGGAATTATAATCCTAAAAAAATCATTATTTATTCCCGAGATGAATACAAACAGTTTTTAATGCAGAAAGAGTTTAAGGGCTATAATGATAAGCTCCGTTTTTTTATTGGAGATGTGAGGGATAAAAACAGACTTTATAGGGCCTTTGAGGGTGTTGATATTGTAATACATGCAGCTGCACTAAAACAAATACCTGCTGCCGAATATAATCCTCTTGAAGCTGTTAAAACTAACATATATGGTGCAGAGAATATAATAGATGCAGCAATAGATAAAAAAGTTAAAAAAATAGTCGCATTATCAACAGATAAGGCGGTGAACCCTATTAACCTTTATGGTGCTACTAAACTTGTTTCAGACAAACTTTTTATTTCTGGAAATGCTTATGTAGGTTCTGAAGATATTTCATTTAGTGTCGTGAGATATGGGAATGTGGCAGGTAGTAGAGGTTCGATAATACCTTTCTTCCAGTCTATCGCAGAGGAAGGAAACTTAAAATTTCCCATCACAGATTTCCGTATGACTCGCTTTTGGATTACACTTGATGAAGCGGTGGATATGGTTTTAAAGGCCCTAGATGTGTCTAATGGGGGGGAAATATTTGTACGCAAATGTCCTTCATTCAAAATCAGTGATTTGGCCAAATCAATTAAACAAGATGTTGAATTTGATGAGATAGGTATAAGACCTGGAGAAAAAATTCATGAGATGATGATCACAGAAGAAGATTCGAGGAATACCTACGAACATGATGATCATTTTGTTATTTATCCTGATTTGGATTGGTGGTGGAGATTTAATTCTTCCAAAAAAACAGGTGGTAAAAAGGTTAAAGAGGGGTTCAGATACTCATCGGGTGATAACAAAGAATGGCTTGATAGTGAAGATTTAAGAAAACTTATTGATTCAATGGATATTGTTTAATAGGGGCTTTTTATGGATCAAATACCTTACGGAATGCAGTGTATAACTGATGATGATATAAAAGAAGTTGTTACTGTTTTAAAGAGTAATTGGATTACTACGGGTCCTAAAGTGGAAGAATTTGAAAAATCTTTGTGTAAGTACATTGGATGCAACTTTGCCACTGCTGTCAATTCAGGCACTAGTGCTCTAGATATTGCAGTTCAAACATTAAATTTGGAAAAAGGGTCTGAGGTTATTACAACTCCCTTTACTTTTGCAGCAACTGCAAATTCTATCATATATAATAATTTAACTCCTGTTTTTGCTGACATAGAAAAGGAAACTAGAAATATCAATCCTAATGAACTAATGGAAAAAATTACTGAAAAAACAAAAGCAATCATATATGTTGATTATGCGGGCCAACCCTGTGATATTAATGAAATAAAGAAAATTGCCAATGAAAATGGATTGTTTTTAATAGAAGATGCCTGTCATGCATTAGGCTCCAAATATTATGGGAAGAATGTGGGTAATTTCGCTGACATGACTATTTTTAGTTTTCATCCTGTGAAACATATTACAACTGGGGAGGGAGGTGCGGTAATAACAAATAACTCTGAATTTGATAGAGAATTGAAAATTCTCAGAAATCATGGAATAGACAAAGATTTGCATAAAAGACAGGCCAAAATGGATTATGCCTATGATATCAGAAGGTTAGGGAGAAATTACCGTATAACTGACTTCCAGTCTGCTCTGGGTATTTCTCAACTAAAAAAATTGGATGGATTCCTAAATAAAAGGCTAAAATTGGTGGAATTATACTCCAAAAGACTATCTGAAGTAGATTTTCTGGAATTGCCCACTGCAAAGTCCAGTGTTAAACACGCTTGGCACATTTACACTATCCTTCTTGATAAACAAATAGATAGAGATGAATTTTTTTAGATACATGAAAAGCAACGACATTGGAGTAAATGTTCATTACATACCAATATACCATTTTTCTTATTATCAAAATAATTTCAATTTTGATCCAAATGATTTTCCTGTTACCGAGGATGTTTTTAACAGGATAATAACCTTACCTCTCCACCCCCAATTAAAAGAGGATCAAATAGAATTTATTTGTAATAAAATAGAATTATTTACGGAATAAGGTGGAATTGTGCTTAATAATATTAAAATTGCCGGTAGGAAGATAGGGGAAGGTGAGCCATGCTTTATAATTGCTGAAGCGGGTTCTAATCATGACGGAAAGCTGGATCAGGCCAAACGTCTAATTGAAATCGCGGCGGAAGCAGGTGCTGATGCTGTAAAATTTCAATCATTTAAAGCTAGTAATCTCTTTCAAAATTTAAAAACAGTGAAACTACTTGAAAAATTGGAATTAAAAGAAGAATGGTATGAGGAACTCTTTGACCACGCAAAAAAACATAAAATTATCCTTTTTTTCAGTGTTTTTGATGAAGAAACACTGAAAACAATCGAAAAATTCCCGATTCCCGCTTATAAAATAGCATCTTATGAATTAATGCATTTTCCTCTTTTAGAAAGTGTTTCTAATACAAAAAAACCCGTAATAATTTCCACGGGAATGGCAAATTACAATGAAGTAGAAGAAACTGTTGATTATTTGCTCTCTAAAAGAAACAATAATCTGGTGATATTGCACTGCGTATCCCAGTATCCCACCGAACCTAAAAATGTAAATCTCAAGTCTATATTATCTTTGAAGGAATTTGGGGTTCCTGTTGGATTTTCGGACCACACTTTGGGAATTCATGCTCCCACAGCAGCTGTAGCGTTAGGTGCCAATGTCATTGAAAAACATTTCACCATTGATCGAAACTTAGAAGGGCCTGATCATTCCTATGCATTGGAACCATCAGAACTGAAAGAGATGATCATGCACATTAGAGAAGTTGAAGAAATGCTTGGTGAAAATAATATAACACCCTCAACTCCTGAAATAGATGAAAGAAAATGGAGAAGGGCAGTATATGCTAAAACTGACATTCCGCGTATGCAAATAATCGGAAAAGAAGATTTAATTGTTTTAAGACCATCACCAGATGGATCAATACCTCCCACAGAAATTAACCACATTATTGGGAGAAAAACGTACTCAGATATTTTTAAGGGTGATCTCATTAGGAGAGATATGCTAAAATGAATACTGTTGTAATCATCCAGGCACGAATGGGCTCAACCAGACTCCCCGGAAAGATCATGGCAGATATAACTGGAAAACCTATGTTATGGCATGTTATTGAAAGGGTTAAAAAGGCTCAAAAGATTGATCAAATTGTTTTAGCCACCACAAAAAACGAAGAAGACCACAAAACCGCTTGTTTAGCGAAAGAATGTGGTGTTGAACTTTATAGGGGAAGCCAGAATGATGTTTTAGATCGATATTTCCATGCTGCAAATCAATATAAGGCAGAATTAATTGTAAGAATCACTGCGGACTGTCCATTGATAGATCCCCACGTAATTGACAAAATGGTGGATTATCATTATCAACATGAAGATTTAGATTACATATCCATGGGAAATCCCAATCCATGCCCTGACGGCCTTGATACCGAAGTTTTCACATTCCAATCTCTGGATAAGGCTTTTCGGGAAGCAAGATTGCCCTCTGAGAGGGAACATGTGACGCCATATATATGGAAAAACACTGAAAAATTCAAGTTAGGTTATGTTTTTGATCAAAAAACGGATCTATCCCACTTAAGGTGGACAGTTGATGAAGAACCTGATTTAAAATTTGTGAGAGAAGTGTATAAACGACTATATCATGAAGGAGAGATATTCGTTACCCATGATGTTCTGGAACTTCTCAAACACGAACCTAAACTGATGGAAATAAATCAGGGAATAATGAGGAACGAAGGTTATTTAAAATCCATAAGCGAGGATTAAATTTAAGGTGATTAATTCATGAACACTGGTGTTGAACTGTGGAACCGAGCTAAAATGATAATTCCTGGGGGAAATCAACTACTTTCTAAGCGAAGCGACCAATTCCTACCGGATCACTGGCCTTCATATTATAAAAAAGCCAAAGGAGTTGAAGTGTGGGATCTGGATAATAATCATTACATTGATATGTCTATAATGGGTATAGGAGCATGTACGCTGGGATATGCTGATGAAGAAGTGGATAAAGCTGTCCATCGAGCAATTAAAAATGGATCCATGTGTACCCTAAACTGTTATGAAGAGGTTGAACTGGCGGAAATGCTCCTAGAGATAGAGCCATGGGCGGACATGGTTAGGTATGCTCGTACCGGGGGAGAATCAGCAGCAATAGCTATTAGAATAGCAAGAGCAGCTACGAAAAGAGATAAAGTAGCTTTCTGCGGATACCATGGTTGGCATGATTGGTATCTTTCAGCCAACATTACCAGTAATGAAAACCTTAATGATCATTTGCTACCTGGACTCAGCCCATTGGGTGTTCCCCAAAACTTGAGGGGGACAATGTTCCCATTTAACTATAATCAGATTGATGAATTAGAATCCATTGTTGAAGAACATGGCTATGATCTAGCCGCTATCATAATGGAACCTGTCAGAAATTATCATCCTGATGATTCATTTTTGAAGAGAGTTAGAGAAATTGCTAATTCAAGTGGGGCAGTATTGATCTTTGATGAGATAACTACTGGCTGGAGGCTTACCGTTGGTGGTGCTCACAATATTTATAATGTTGAACCTGACATGTTGATTTTTGGGAAGGCCATGGGTAATGGATATCCCACCGGTGCAATCATTGGTAAGCGAGAAATTATGGAATCAGCACAGGACACATTTATCAGCAGCACATTTTGGACAGAACGAATAGGCCCCACGGCCTCCATTGCCACCATAAACAAGATTAAAGAAACTAACAGCCCAAAACATTTGATAAAAATAGGGGAATACATTAATAAGGGATGGAAGGTATGTGCTGATAATAATGAACTGGATATCGAAATTGTGGGAGTCCCTCCACTTACCACATGCCTTTTTCAGTATCCTGAGGATACTGCCCTTGAACTCCAGACTTTATTTACTCAGGAAATGCTAGAACGTGGATATTTAGCATGGAACCATGTTTACACATGTTATAAACACACAGAAGAAATAGTAGACCAGTACATGGAACATGTGGATGATGTTTTTGGGTTAATGGCTGATGGTGTTAAACAGGGAAACCTCAAAAACCTATTAAAAGGACCAGTTGCCACCAAAGGATTTAAAAGATTAAATTAAGGAGATTAAGTTATGGATACCATTATAATTGTTGGTTGCGGGTCCATTGGTCAAAGGCATGCGATGAATGCGAAACAAATTGGCATTGAAAACATTATCCTATGTGATATTAATTTGCAAAGATTAAAAGAATTTGCAACAGAATTAGGCACAACATATTATTACTCTTCTTATGCTGATGCCTTTAGAAAACATCCTGAAACTGAAGCTGCAGTTATATCAACTCCTTCAGGGATACATATCCAACCCGCCACTTTCTTTGCAGAAAAAGGAATACCTATTTTTATTGAAAAGCCTTTATCAAATAATTTAGATAATGTGGATAACCTAATGGAAATAATTGCTGAAAATGATTTGGTGACCATGATGGGTCAATCCTATAGATTCCATGAAGGTTTCCTGCAGCTTAAGGAACTACTTGATAGAGATGTAATTGGCAAAATTTTCCATGTTAACTATTTTGGTGGGCATTACCTTCCTGATTGGCATCCTGATCAGGATTACCGGAAAGAATATGCTGCTCAAAAAAGATTAGGTGGGGGTGTTCTTTTAACCAGTGCAAGTCATGGTTTTGATACAATTAACTGGCTTTTTGGCGAAATTGATCAAATCACCGGATGGAAAACCCGTCAGAGTAATTTGGAAATCGATGTAGAAGATTCTATTTTCTGTTTAATTAAAACCCGAAAAGATATAATTGTTCAATATCAATCAGATTTCATTCAGAGAGAAAATAAGCATCAAATGATTGTATTTGGGGAAAAAGGCCACATTTCGGCGGATTTTGTTAAAAATGAGATTGAAATAGGGGTTATGGGTGAAAATCTCGAGAGAATTTATTATGATTTCGATCCTAACAAAAGATATGTTGATGAATTAATATACTTTACAAATATTATAAAGAAAAAGCTAACTAAACAAGAATTAGATCTTTCAGTAGGTAAAAAAATACTGGAAATGATTAAAAACCCTAATATAAAGTTTATATAGGAGTTGAAATGTTAAAAAAAATAATTTTTCGTTGTGATTCAAACCCCGATATTGGTTTAGGTCATTTAACTCGCTGTATTTCTATTGGAAGAGAACTTAAAGGGGATAATGACGTAATCTTTGCCACTATTTCAGATAAAACTAACTCTAAAATTGAGAATGAACTTTTTAGGATTTTTTTAAAAGAAAATTTTGAGACGGAAGAACTTTTTTTATTAAGGATCGTAGAGGAACTTGAACCTGATGTAATAGTCCTGGATAAGAAATATCCTTATTCAAAAGATATTATCATTCAATTAAAAAGTTTAGGTATCAAGATTATTATTTTAGATCACATCTGTGATGGAATATCGGAAGCAGATGAAGTAATTTTTCCAAATGCACATCTAGATAATAAACGTCTTAATACATATCTTTCAGAAGAAAAGATGGCAAAAGTTAAATTTGGTCCGGAATATGTAATTATTAGGGATGAAATTCTCAGATTAAAGGATAAAGAATATACTCAATTTAATCGTCCAATAGTTGTTGTCACTACTGGTGGAAGTGATCCAGAAGGTGTGTTAATTAAAATAATTCCATGGTTGATCGAAGGAAAATTTGATGCAGATTTTCGAATATTGATTGGAGAATCTTTTCAACATAGGAATAAATTAGAATATTTTTTAAAGAATTTGCCAGATAACTTCAAAATAATGGATTATTCCCCTCAAGAATTTGTTAATGCGAATTTGGTGATTTGCACGTTTGGAATAACCCTCTATGAAATGATTTATCTTGATAAGAATATTATATCCATTTCACATAGTTTAGAAAATGATTCAGTTTCTTCTTCATTGAGTCAAAAATTTGAAAGAATTGAAAATTTGGGATATATCAATGATTTAAATTTTAAAATACTAATTAAAACCATAAATAAAATACTTAACGAGAGTTCTTATAAAATTTTAAGTGATAACAATAATAATTTGATCAACGGTTTAGGTGCTGTGAGGATTGGAAAAATAATAAGGGGGGATGAATAACATCAATCATATTACGTATACTTCGAAAGATGGAAAAAAACACGTAGGTAACACCCTTGATGAAAAGAATGGATATACTGTAATTGAATGTAAAACTTGTGGATTCAAACATATTGTACCTATCCCTGAAAAAGAATTATTAGATAATCTGTATAAAGAAGAGTTTTACTCTTCAGAAAAGCCAAGGTACTTAACAGAAAATGAAGAAGATTTTAATTGGTGGGAATTAACTTATCATTTATATTATGATATGCTTGAAAGGAATATTAAATCAACTTCTAAAAAGTTATTGGAAATTGGTTCCGGTCCCGGATTTTTTTTAAAAATAGGTAAAGAAAGGGGATGGGATGTAACAGGGTTCGAACCATCTAAATTAGCTTATGAATATTCTAAGAAATTTAAAGTCTCAGTTGTGAACAATGTTTTTAACAGATCAACTGCTAATGAATCTGGAAAATTTGATGTTATATATATGGAAACAGTTATAGAGCATATTGATGATCCTGAAACTTTAATTAGTGACGTAAAATCTGTTTTAAAGCCAAATGGCCTATTTTGTGTGATTGCTCCTAATGATTATAATCCTTTACAAATGCTCTTAAAAAAAAAGTTAGGTTATATGCCCTATTGGGTTGCACCTCCACAGCATATCAATTATTTTGATTTTGATTCAATGGAAAAGCTCTTAACAAAATTAGGTTTTGAAGTTTTAGAATCATTTGCTACTTTTCCAATGGAATTTTTTTTATTGAGCGGTCAAAATTATGTTGATGATAATAAATTGGGGCGTAAATGTCATTTTATGAGGAAAAAATTAGAATCGAATTTGTATATACACGATAAAGATCTGCTGTTAAAAACTTATAATTTTTTTGCAGAAAATAGAATTGGTCGAGAATTTATCTTGTTGGTGGAACTGGTCTAAAATTAATTACTGTGATAGTTTAAAGAAAGAAATAATCTGTGGGAATGCGATGACTAAAATTTTAATACTTGGCGCTGGAATTGAACAAACAATCCCTATAAAATTAGCAAAAAATATGGGATTAAAAGTAATTGCAGTAGATGGAAACATTAAAGCACTTGGTTTGAGACTAGCTAATGTAGGAATTTCTGATGACATAAAAAATGTAGATAGAATGGTAGATATCGGGAAAAGATATGAAGTTAATGGAGTATTTGCTCATGGAGTGGAGATTCCGGAGATAGTTGCTCAAGTGGCAAAAAAGCTGAATTTGCCTGGAATTGATCCTAAAGTTGCTGAAAATGCAACTAACAAATTAAAAAGAATAAAATGTTTTAAGGAAAAAAATATTTTATGTCCTAAATTTTTAACAGCCAAAAATATTGAAGAAGCAGGAGAAAATGCTGAGAAAATAGGTTTTCCATGTGTTTTTAAGCCTGTTGACAATGCTGGAGCAAGAGGAGTCATTAAAGTTCGAAGTAAAAATGAAATAGAAAATGGATTTAAAGAAGCAACAAGGTATTCAAATGCTAATGAGATATTAATTGAAGAGTTTTTAGAAGGTCTGGAAATAAGTACTGAGTCTGTCATTTATGAAAATAAAATATTTACTACTGGATTTGGAGACCGGAATTATACTCGAAGAAGTGAATTCGAGCCATTTTTTGTTGAGGATGGACATAATGTTCCATCGTCTATTTCAACTGAATTAAAAGAAAAAGTCATCAAGACTGTTGAAGGTGCGATAAATGCCTTAACAATTAATTGGGGTGTAGCAAAAGGAGACATCCTAATTAAAGATGAAAAAGTTTATGTTTTGGAAATAGCGGCGAGAACTAGTGGAGGATGGTTTTGTGCCGGTACTGTTCCGATTGCTACGGGAGTTAATATATTGAGCTCTTTAATAAAAATGAGTGTTGGATATCCTCTAGATGAAAATGAATTAAAACCAAAATTCAATAAGGCTGCTTGCCAAAGATACATTATACCTACTCAAGAAGGGATTTTTGAACGAATTGGTGGAATTGATAAAGCTAAAAAAATGCCCGGAGTTAAAATGTTCACATTATTTAATAACATTAATAAGGGGGATTTAGTTAGAAAAGCCACGAATCATAGTGAAAGGTTCGGTCAAATTATTACTCAAGGGGAAAATATTGAGGATGCAATTAAAAAATGTGAAAATGCCATGAAAACGATTCAAATTGTTGTGAGAGAATGATTGACAAAATTAATGTCTTAATTATTGGTAATGGTCATTATTCCACAGGGTCAACTGTTTTGGAAGGCATAAAAGAAACTGATAAAGATTTTGGTGTTGTTTTACCTTCAATTTTTGAATTAAGAAGGCAGGGTTTTGTTGATAAAATCTATTTAGCTGCTAGAAATGGTAAAAAATTCAAAAATTTAAGAACAAAAACCGAAATTCTCGGAAAAAAATTTGGTTGGGATACTAAAATAGAATTATTTCCCAAAGATGATGATACTAATGAAAATGCATATTTAGATGCATTGGAACAGATTCCAAGACCCGTTGCAGTTATTATTGTTACCCCTGATAATTTGCATAAACAAATGATTATTGATTCTATCGATCATGAATATCATTTTCTTGTTGTTAAACCCGTCGTAAACAAATTGAGCGACCTGAATGAGATCATTTTGAAATTAGAAAATAAAAATGTCTTGGGGCTTGTTGATTTTCATAAGATTTATGATGATGCAAATATATTGATTAAAAATAATTATTTGAGGGGTGAATATGGGGATTTCCAACATATTTTTACTAAAATGACTCAGAGGAGGGATATGTTAAAAATATTTGGAAGTTGGATAACTAAAGCAGATAATATTAATCATTATTTAGGATCCCATTATATTCATCTTGTTGGATTTATCACTAAGGCCACACCTTTAAACGTGAGAGCCACTTGCCAGTATGGTGTGGCGATAAATGAATACAATGTGGATACTCCGGATATCATAGAAACCCAAATTGAATGGAGAGCTATGAACGGATCAAGCTTTATATCATACCATGTATCTGGATGGGGTGATCCACCTGAAACAGGTGGCATGACATATCAGGAGATACATATCATTGGTACGAAAGGTCATATAGAATCAGATCAACGTAACAGAGGGTTCGAAAGTATTCTTGAAAAAAAAGGACAACAAATAATAAATCCATATTTTTTCAGTTTAAATAAAGGAATTGATGGTAAAGTGGATTTAGAAGGGCAATACGGTTTTAAGAGTATTAAAATGTTCATTAAAACAGCAATCGATGTAGAAAATGGTGCGGATGTTGGAAGCTATGAAGGTATTCTTCCCACAATCAAGGACTCTTTGAACGTCACTGCGATTTTAGAAGCTGCAGATGAAAGTTTGAAGAAAAATTCTTCGATAATTAAATTGAATCTATAGGAGGGGGTTGGATTTACAAAACTTTATCTTTACACGGCTTTCCATGCGAATCTCAAATTTTCTAGTATCCCCGAGGATCAGTACTCATCTGTTTTAGATAGATGTTATTGGCCTATGCTTGATTTATTAGATGATTTCAATGTTAAGTTTGGTTTTGAGTTCCCAGCATCGACTCTAGAAATAATAAACAATATTGATACTGATTTTATAGACTCTTTAAAAAGGAAATGGAAGAAGGGTAAATGTGAGGTAATTGGTTCAGGATACTCTCAATCTATATTCCCTCTTATCCCTGCTAAGGTAAATTACATGAATTTAGTTCTGGGAAATAGATCATACCAGAAACTATTAGGAAGTGTGCCTAAAACCGCCTACGTAAATGAACAAGCATTTTCTTCAGGTATTGTTGAATTGTATGTCAAGGCCGGATTTGAAAATATAATCATGGACTGGGATAATGCACGTAAATTCAAGAACTTCCCTAACGAGTATGTTTATGCACCTAAGAGATTGGTGGGGGCTGACGGATCAAAAATAAATCTTATCTGGAATAGCACCATCTCTTTCCAGAAGTTCCAGCGATATTCCCAGGGAACACTCACTCTGGAAAATTATTTGAAATATCTCTTCACTCATTTATCAAATGAGGAGGATCATTCTTTCTTATTATATGCCTATGATTTAGAGATATTCGATTACATGCCGGGTCATGGTGATTTACATGAACATAAAGATGAATTTACAGATTTTGAACGTATACGTGGGTTATTTGAATTTTTTGAAGAAGATGAACGTGTGGAAATAACTACTCCTGGAGAAATTGTTGAAAAATTCCCCCCCACTAATCAAATTCAATTGGGAACTGCAGAATATCCTATACCTTGTAAAAAGCAGTACAAATATAATGTTACTCGTTGGGCAGTTTGTGGTCGAGAAAATAGTAGAATTAATGGGCAGTGTTACGAAATATTCCAAAAACTCCAAAATATCATCTTTTTAAATGAGCTTGTATCCTCAAGTATCAGAAAGGTAGAGATCGACAAGATTTGGTTAAATTTAATCAACCTATGGAGCAGTGATTTTAGAACTCATACAACTGACAAGAAGTATACTAAGTTCAGAAATCATATAGGATATACCTTGGAATTTTGTGATAACGCTCTTCAGCAATTAAAAAATTCTATTAATGTTGAAGATGATTTTGTACTGATAAATCCTCATGGATTCACTTGGAAATATCCCTTTGAATTCAAATACCAATTTAAGCATGGTGAGGTTCGGGAAAACATTTCTATAATTTTAGATGGTAAAGAAGCAGTCACTCAACTCGAAGAACAAGAGTTCTACCATGATGGGAGCCTTAGAAGTGTTAAGATTATAATTGAACCTATTATTAAATCTAAATCTTCAGTTCAGGGTAAAATTATATCAAAAACGAATGAAAATGAACTTATTATTCATTCTAAAAATAAAAATGATATTTTAGAAACGCCGGAAGTGGCTTTAACATTACTACCTGATAAGGGTGGTTCAATTGGTCAATTGAAATTTCCTAATATTGCAGAAGAATTCTTCATAGGTGAACTTGAGCATGGATTCTATAATGACATAATGTACTCCCCGGATTGGTATTCGGGACATACAGTTATTTATGAACGTTCTACGAAAAAACATACTGATCTTGAAACAACTAAATTAAATTCCTTTTCACTTGATAATACTCCTATTAGAATTCCAGTAACTTTTAAAATAAACATACCCATTGGTATTATCCAAAAAACATATTATGTTTACGTAAATCAACCAAGAATCGATCTGAATTACCACTTTAGTTTAAACGACATCTTTCCGTTATATTTCAGGGCAGGAATTGCAACTTTCAACCCTAACTGTTTTGATAAAGAGAAATTAAAGTATACTACTAACAATGGTGGTTATGAATATGAAACTTACAATCTTAAAGGTAGATTGGTTAAACATGATGAACCCGTTAGTTTAAATGTTTCATCTCATCAATGTTTAGGAGCTACTGAAGGATGGGTTGGTATTAGTGATGATGAAAAGGGATTTGCTATTTTGAATAATAAAGCAAAACAATATTCTGTGCCCCTTTTGCATTATGAAGAATTAAAAGATTCATATTTCTTAAGACTTTATACTTCTATCTCTGAGATGGATGATACAACAGAAACATTCCTTAAAGGACACAACAACTTGTCATTAACATTTTTAGGTCATAAAAATGACATAAATGAAGTTATTAAAACCAGTAAAAGTATTAATAATGGATTAATCATTTGCTTCAAGGAATAAAACACTTTGGTACCCTAATTGGGAATGAGATCCAATTTTAAATTAGAGTGTTTATGTAGTTAAGTCAAAAATAGTGATATAAATTCTAAAAATCATTTAAGTTTTTTCATCTATTTTTTATCATTGAAATGAAAAGATTAATTTCCTTTTTGTCAATAGTTTTTGTTGCAAGAATAACTACTAAATAAACTAATATACTTGCAGAAACTGCTAAAATCACATCTAAAAGAGTTACTGGTTTAAGAATAAGAATAAAAAGGGCCATCACTAATGATGAAACTATGATTTTAATGGTGGCGGTCCAATCAACGGAAAAGTCGAAGTATTTAACAGCGAAATATGTTCCAAAGAGGAATCCAAAGGAAAATGAAGCTAAAGTTGCAATAGCGGCCCCTAATATTCCCATTTTGGGAATTAATAATACGCAGAGAACTATATTTATCATGGCCACTAAGAACCAGTTTATCATGGTGATGTGATTTTTTTGAGCTAAATAAAGGGATTTACCTGTGGCTGTGGCCCCAATACCAGAAAGTACCATGGCCATACCCACTATTGGAACCACTAAATAACTTTGCTGGGCAATTTCAGGTGTGGAAATAATTGTCAGGATGGGATTGGCCAAAATCGAAATTCCAAGAAGGGTAGGCACAGAAATTAGAAGGTAGTACTTTAAAGAGTGTTTGAACAAATTTCTTACCAAATCTATTTCTCCTTTATTATAATACTCAGCGGCAATAGAAACCAAAACGAAATCGAAAGGTACAGATAACATTCCAATTACAGACCCAATGGAATATCCCGGGTTATAATAACCAACTGCTGCAATTCCAAGTAATATGGTTATAATGTACCTGTCACTAGAGTCGTTTATCCAGGATGCCACATTGGAGGGGATAGTGGGTAATCCAAACTTTAAATATTTTTTCATAGATGAAAAATTTGGTTTACCTAACCCTATTAATCGCTTCATGATTGCTGAGATCACTAATAAAAATATGAACCTAGTGATCAGGATACTAAGGGCTACTTCTATGATACCAAAGCCGGAAATAATCACGGCAATGATTAATATCACTTCTACATATGTTTTAGCAATATTAAAGATAGAGTAGTATTTTATTTTTTGAAAGACACGGAATAAATTCTGAAAAGTTCCACTTATGCATTCAATTGGAACTAACACGGCTAATATAATGACTAAAATGGATAAACCGCCAAATAAAGAATTAGCTATGCTGTTGGAAAATATTATGATTAATAATGATACTGCAAGACTAGTTAATAATATGATCAAAAAGGAAGACCATACCTCCCCCCGGATTTTTTGACGGTTTTTCTCCCCAGCTAAAAACCTCACTGTTGCATATGGCAGTCCTAAAGTTGTAAATCCCATAATCAATGCTAAAGTAACTGTAAATTGGACATAAAGACCATAATTTTCCACACCCAAAAATTTAGTGATAACTGGAATTAACAATATTCCACTAAGACTTGTGAACATCCCAAGAATAGTAACTATACCTATATCTTGGATAATTTTTTTATAGAGTGATTCAGACACGACAAACACAACAAAAAAGCTTAGATTATTTATCTATCCGGCTGGTTTTATTCACCCATTCAATATAATTTAGCAAGCCTTCATCAATACGCACTTTAGGTGACCATTTAAGAAGTTTATGAACTTTTTCAATATCAGCTAAGGTTTCCCTCACATCCCCCTTCTGTTTTTCTAATTTATTAATCATTGCTTTTTCACCAGTGAACTCTTCTAGTTTTTCTATCAATTCAGAAATACTAATCTGATTACCGCCCCCAATATTGAAGATTTCTCCAGCAAATTCACTCTCTGCTGCCATTAAATTAGCTTTAATCACATCTTTGACATAAGTGAAGTCTCTTGTTTGACTACCATCCCCATAAACTTTTATTTCTTCTTTATTCAATATAGCTTTGGTGAATTTGTTAATAGCCATATCTGGCCTCTGTCTGGGACCATAAACTGTGAAATATCTAAGAGATACAGTTGGTACATTGTAATTCTTCCAATAAAGATATGTTAGGTGTTCGGCAGATAATTTACTGACTCCGTATGGGGAAACAGGCTTTAATAGACTTTTTTCATTCATGGGAAGGTTAGAATCGCCATATACTGAAGATGAAGATGAATAAACGAATTTTCTAATCTCAATATCCTTATAAAAATCTAATAATTTTTGAGTGGCTTCTATGTTGTTTTTGGTGTAAATATGAAAGTTTTCACCCCATGAAGCCCTTACACCCGCTTGAGCTGCTAGATGAAATACATAATCTACTTCTGGAAACTCGCTAAAATCGAGAATATCTTTTTTTATTAATCTGAAATTTTTTTGTTTTAAAGAGTATCTTATATTTGATTTTTTGATTTTTGTAGCATAATAATCAGTAAAACAATCTATTCCCACAACATTATATCCTAAATCAAGTAAATAATCGCTCAGATTACTTCCTATAAAGCCTGCACATCCTGTAACTAGAGCTTTCATATAAAAAGTCTATCCGTGACATATTTATATATTGCTATTAGATTAATAATAGATTCTGAACAATTTATTGGTAGGGATAATATGAAAATTACAGTTATTGGGGCAGGTTATGTGGGTTTAGTTACAGCTACTTGTCTTGCAGATTTGGGTAATAATGTTTTATGTGTTGAAAAATCATCATTTAATCTTGAAGAACTTAATCTGGGAATGTCACCAATCTGTGAACCTGATCTGAATGAAATGCTTCACACAAACCTTGATGAAGGTAAAATGAGATTTACTAACGATATGGACGAGGCTATTGATTTTAGTGATGTTATTTTTGTATGTGTTGGAACTCCGCAGGGTAATAGTGGAAAAGCTGATCTATCACAGATTGAAGAAGTTTCAAGACAGATTGCTAAACGAATGAATGATTATAAGCTCATCATAGAAAAATCAACTGTACCTGTCAACACTCATAAACTGATTAAGAGAACTGTGAAAAGATATGCTCGGAAAGATTTGGACTTTGATGTAGCCTCCAATCCAGAATTTTTGCGTGAAGGATACGCGGTTTATGATTTCATGAATCCTAATCGCATAGTTATAGGTATTGAAAGCGAAAGGGCAGGAAAGATATTCAGAGAAATTTACAAGCCTTTCACAGAGAAAGGAACTAAACTCTTTATAACGAAGACACCTGCTGCAGAAATAATCAAATATGCATCAAATTCTTTTTTGGCCATCAAAATATCTTACATCAATATGTTAGCAGATCTCTGTGAAAAAGCAGATATTGATGTAAATATGGTTGCTGATGGTATTGGTGCTGATAAAAGGATAGGAAGGGACTTTTTAAACGCAGGAATTGGATATGGAGGGTCTTGTCTCCCCAAAGATATCAGAGCATTTATTAATATAGCAGAAGATTATGGTCTAGATTTTGAACTTCTCAGGGCAGCAGAGAAAATAAATAAAGATAGGAGGAAAAAATTTCTAGATAAAGTTGAAGAATTGCTTTGGATATTGAAGGATAAGAACATAACAGTCTGGGGATTGGCTTTTAAACCTGATACAAATGATATTAGAGATGCTCCTTCAATTGATATAATAAATGGGATTATGGGTGCTGGAGCTAAATTAAGATTGTATGATCCAGAAGCTGCAGAAAATTTTAAAAAATTATTCCCTGAGAATGATTTCATAACCTATTATGAGGACAAATATGAAGCTCTGAAAAATTCTGATGCTTTAATCATAATTACTGAGTGGAATGAATTCAGAGAGGTTGATTTAGATCGAATAAAGAAGCTAATGATACTTCCTATAATTATTGATGGTAGAAATATATATGAACCCGCTTTAATGGAGAGTAAGGGATTTGAATATTATAGTGTAGGGCGATAGTTTAACAGGTTAACACTATTATAATATCTCATCTATTAAATCTAAAAACTTCGTTCCAGGATTTTGTGAAGGAATTTCAATATAATTTTTATTTACTTTTTGGTGAAATTGAGACAAATCATTTGTTAATGATAATTTCTTCAGATAAATTCTTAGTTCATCTAAATTATCAAAGGAACGGCATATTCCTAATTTTTCGAAATCATCTGTTTGATATGGGTAATATCTTAATTGAATACATATTTTTGAATGTAATGCTGCTTCTATAAGTGTGGTTGAATTAAATGAAATGAATAAATCTCCTTTTCTAAAAGAAGTTATCAATTTTTCTTTTTTTGGGCTAAATCTTATATTCTTAAGATTGGATTTTAATTTTGCAATGTCCTCTTCAGGGTGTGGTCTATAAATAAAATTTAATCCCAAATCATTACATAAATCATGAAGTTGATGGATGGTTTCTATTTTAATGTCTAATGAATCTTCAGCATCTTTAGCATAGTGTTCATAATCTTCGCTTAGATAATAAACAGTTTTTGGAGGGTTTCCTGTGTTGTTAATGATCCTCAGTTCATTAGGAAATCCTAATACTTTTATAGCTTTTTTGTCTCGAATTTTTTCATCTAAATAAATATTTTTAAAATATTCCCCCCAAACAAATAAGTAGTCCGAATATTTACCCGTTGGAAGCATATGTTTTGCTTGGTATATTCCATGTTGAATCTCTACTGTAGGAATACCAAGTTTTTTGCTCACTAATATTAGTGCTCTACTTGGTGGGAGAGCATCATCATTTAAAACAACCACATCTGGATTTAAATATTCAAAAACTTCTGTTAATTTATCTATACCTCTTTGGAGCTGTTCATCATTATTATTGATTATTCCCATATTTAAGTCCAGATAAACATTATCAAAAACAGGATAGTACATTGTCCTTTTAGATATAAAGTCCCAAATTGCGCTTGTTTTTATTCCAAGGATGATTGCATTTTTTTTGGAAGATTCATTAATGATAGAATTATATCTGCCAATACCATTCTGGAATAAAATTGTTTTTTCTTTTTTTTTTGATAATGGTGAAAAAAGCGTATAATTGGTCCTAAAGGTTTTTAATCCAATTTTTATCAAAGGATTTTTATAAAGTTGGGAGTAGTTCTTTAAATAATCTAAAATTAAAGAATGCATGTCTGTTCCTTCTTTCATGTACATTTCTTGGTATTCTTCAAATAGAAACCACCTTAAATCCTTCTTGATTTTTGTCATGTAATTATCACTTATTTTTAAATTTTATAAGATTGATTATTCATTTAGAGATTATTCATTATAAAGTCTTAAACACCTATCTTTTCATTGTACTAGTTAATTTATTATTCACTACTATCAACAAAACATATTCTTAACTTAAACATCTGATGTCCAATGACCTTATTATTGTTTAATTAGTATTAAATTATTTAAGATGTATGTAGCAAAGAGTGCAGTTAATTGTAAATTAAATGTTCTTTCCACCCCATGAATAAATCTTCAAACCATGAATTTTACCATTAGTAATTTCTTTATAACTTATGAGGGTTAAGTTGCTGGAATCCCCCCAGACAAAGTAGTAAGTTATGTTATTGGCCATTAATTCATTTTCTAACTGTGAAGAGTTATTAATATTCTTGGGTAAGCCATAATACTGACTATTCAAATAATAAGAAATTTTATTAGTTTCTGACCAACCATCATTTGATGCAATATTCCCGTGTATTCCATAATTATTCTTCAAGGTTTTACTTAATTGTTCACCATCTGTTTGGGGATAGGTAATCAACCCGTACACTGGAGTTAAAATGAAAGATCCCATTAAAATTATGATTAAAATATTTCTTAATTTCGCACTAAGAACTTTGTTTTTATATAAACTGCTTATTAAATAAAATCCCCAGATCATCAATAAAATGATCACAGGCCAAAAAAAGCGCTCTTGGATGAACATTAAGATGTATCCTGCAGAATAAAGAGAAATAGTAATCAGTAAATAGATTAATTTTGTTTTAAAATATTTTTCAGTATCTTGTTTGAGAATATAGTATAAACTAATGATTATTATTGCTATGGACAATATTGAATAGTACTCTATCAGGAATAGGGTAAGGTAAAGATTGTTAATGATATTTTTTATTTGAAATTCGAAATTTTCCCATGATTCAAAAGGACTCCAATCTTTCAACTTAATTATAGATGGGTCTTCCCAGACACTAGTGGCCGTAGGATTAGGCGGTTTTATAAGGCCTAAAGAATCTCCCTGATGTTTTAGGTAATCTGGGCCAATAATTGCATGATTATAGTTTATTGCAGTACTAATCGTTGGTTTATCATATTTTTCACTCAAAGCACCAATCCATATTCCACTAATTATGAAAAAAACTGCTAAACCAATAATTAAATTTTTTTTAACCTGCATCTTATTGATTTTACAGCCTTTAAAATAGTATAATATGTTGAAAAAAATAAAGTGGACAATGAAAAAAGGTAAAATATATGATTTGCTTAAAAAAGCAAGAGCTCCAATTAAACCACATAATGCTCCGCTTGTTGAAGTGGTAGGATAACTGGATTCAAAAATGAAACTAAAATAATAAATAAGGAGGCATGCTACCAGTAAATCAGGGGTGTCATAAAATATTGCAAAAAACAAAATCATAGGAATTGAAGTGATGAGTAAATATCTTTTCATCAGCCTTTGCAACTTGAAAGTAACTGCTAACTTGTTAATTCCAATGATTGTAAAAAACCCAACAATTAAAGATACTATCCTGGTTACATATGATGCATTAAATGGATTATAAAATAATAACAGGATTGGTGTCATTAACCATGAGTATAATGGACTCCAGACTCCATTAATGGCATTTGCCCAGTCTCCATTAACATATTTCAAGGCAATGGAGATATAGGAAATCCCATCAGCGCCAAGATTAAAATGGTAATAAATAATGGAAAATATCGCAAGGACTGAATATATAATTAGAACTATACTTAAATCCAAATTATCATATAGAAAATTCTTTTTTCCATTAAAAACCCCTAAATAATAATAGTATATCAATTTTGTTTAATTCTCATTTTAATTTATTACATAAATTCTCAGACCCGAAATTCTGCCATTTGTTATTTCATTATAATTTAACAGGTGAACATTAATGGGATCACCCCAAACAAAGTAGTAATTTATATTATTGGCTAGCAATTCATTTTCCAATTCAATAGAGTCATTAATATTTTTAGGTAGCCCATAGTACTGGCTATTCAGATAATAAGCAATTTGTAGAGTGTTTCCCCAATTCCCATTTGATGCTATATTTCCATGCACTCCATAGTCATTTTGTAATGTTTTACTCAGGTCGTATATTCCATTGTCGGTATGGGGATAATTAATCAACTCATAAGCGGGATTAAAGATGAAAGAAAACATTAAAATGATTATAAATATGTTTCTAATTCTTATACTGATACTCTTATTATCATATAATTTTTTTGCCAGATAAAAACCACATGTCATTACTAAAATTATTATAGGCCACAAAAATCGTTCTTGAACCATTATTAAACAATAACCTCCAGTATAAATTCCAATAGAAATTAATAGATAACTTAAATTCTTTTTAACAAATTCAGGAGTATCTGATTTGAGAATAAGGTATAAACTAGTTATTATAATTATCAAAGATAATAATGAGTAGTATTCAATCATTATTAGGGTTCGATAAAGATTTTCAGCAATAATATTTAGTTGATAATCAAAATTGTGTAATGATTCAATGGGACTCCAATCTTTCATTTTTACCAAATAGGGATCATCCCATGTGCTTGTTGCATTTGGATATGGTGGTTTTATAAGTCCCATAAAATAAACTGGATGATCGGGATAGTCAGGACCTATAACTTCATGGTTATATTCATTTGCAGTACCTATGGTGAGTTTATCATATTTTTCACTTATAGTCCCTATCCAGATTCCACTAATTAACATAAATACCATCAGACCAAAAAATAAGCTCTTTTTAATATTGGCTTTTTTAAGTTTTCCTCCTTTAAAGTAATAGATTAAATTGAAAAGGATAAAATGAACCAGGAAAAAAGGAAAAATATAACTTTTACTCAGAAAAGCCATTGCCCCAATAAAACCGCATAATGCACCATTTGTCCATTTGTCGGAATAATCTGGTTTGAAGATTATACTAAAATAATATGTAAGTAGGCAGACAACCAGTAAATCGGGGGTGTCATAGATTATTGCGAAAAATAAAACCATTGGAATTGAAGTCACTAGTAACGCTCTTTTAATGGTGCGATCTAACTCAAAAATAGAACTCAAGTGGCTTATGCCGATAATTGTAAAAAACCCGATGATTAATGATACAATCCGGGTGATGTATGTTGCGTAAGCTGTATTGTATCCAATTAACATGATGGGTGTCATTAACCATGAGTAAAGTGGACTCCAAACTCCATTGATGGCGTTTACCCAATCACCATTTACATATTTTAAGGCTATGGATATATATGAAATACCGTCGGCTCCCAGATTAAAATGGTAAAAATTAAGGGAGATTATTGCAAGAATAGAATAAATAATTAAAACAATGCTCAAATCAAGATTGTCAAGAATAAAATTTTTATTTCCCATTAAAACCCTCAAATGTTACTGTTATTTTCCAATTTATCACTTAAACTTTCCATATAATATCTTGATTAATGCCTATTCTTGTTTTGTAGTTATTTCTGATTAATTCCATCAAAAAATCCCCGATAATAGGTCAAGAATAGTTTTTGATTTCTATAATAAATGATAAGCACAATAGGGAATATAAAAAATCCTATTATCTGATAAGTAACAAAAAAAGCATAATCACTCCGATTAGCCCATTTTTTCATAAAAATCCAGCGGTTACGGGTTATATAATACAAACCTGTTGGTTTACTCATTCCCCCGCCTGATTGGGAAACTTTATGCCATATTTCGGCAGTGGGGACGTATAAACTTTCATAACCTGCCTGGTTTGCTCTTAATGTCCAGTCACTTTCTTCAAAGTATAAAAAGTATTTCCTATCCATCAAACCTATTTTCTGGATAACTTCAGTTTTAATTAAGAATGCAGAGCCACTTACATATTCAACTTTTCTTTGTGTATTAAACTGCCCCTGGTCCAATTCATTGGCGCTGATTTGTATTCCCCGGCTTAATTTCCAGGATATTTTGCATCCTGCACTCCAGATTACATCTGGATTATCGTAAGAATAGATTTTAGGGCCTAAAATGCCAATTTCTCTATTATTTTCTCCAGTTTTAACCAGTTCATCCAGGAAATTTTTCCCCACAACAGTATCGTTATTTAAAAGTAGAATGTAAGCAGGATCAAGGTTATTTAAGGAAAATCGTATTCCAATGTTATTTCCTTCAGCAAATCCATAGTTTTCTTTGTTTTTTATTAAAATTAGAGAATCAGAATCATTATTGCTGAAATTTTGATGATTGATATTTTCATTTATATTTTTATCATTATCAAATTCCTGAAGGAATATTGGTTTATTCATCAGGTTATAATCAAAAAATTCTGATACGATCTCTAATTTGCCTTTACAATATTCCCTTATTTTAGATAAAGACTCATCATTAGAGTTGTTATCAACTAAAACAACTGAAAAATTAGGGTAATTAATGTTATAAACAGATTCCAGACATTCTATGGTGTCTTTCCACCCATTAAAGTTCACAATAATTATTGCAACCCTTGGATATTTCATAATAATCACTAGCATTTAATAGAGGACAATATTAAGGGGCTTAAAGTTCTATTAATCTTTTAAAAGAAGATTAATTTATTTTAACTTTTTTCTAAGCAACTTATTTTCCTTTTGAACCAGATAGATCTCTCTTTTTAAAAGGCTTATCTGGGTTGCTACAAATCCAAATATTAATATCTGGATCCCTGAAAGAATAGTCACAACCATGAACAGCATTAATGGTCGGGTAGGGTCTAAGCTACCAATTAAATATAAATAAAATAGGTATATGGCACTAACTATTCCAATAACACATAAACTTAGTCCCACTATTCCAAAAAGCATCATTGGTTTTTCGTAGAAGGTGAATAAAAGATGGGATATTGTTGTTGATTTGATCTTTACCTTTGATTCACCATATTCTCTTCCTTTAAGAACTACTGGGATTTCTTTTATTTTATAACCAACCGCGTTGGCCTTTGAAAGTATTTCGGGGTTAATTTCAGTTCCAGGAGATTCTAACTCTATGGAATCTAAGACTTCTCTCCGGTATGCTCTTAAAATGCCTGTAACTGTACTAATGTCTCCTGTGAGTGCGTAACCAACGATTTTGTTGGCCATTTTGCTTATAAATAATCTATGAAATGGTATTGATTCTGTTTTACCCCCTGCCATGTACTGTGACCCAATTACAATGTCAACCGCAGCAGAATCAAGTGTTTCAATTAATTTAGGAATGTATAATGGATCGTAGCTTAGATCTGCATCCAGAGTAATAACTACATCCCCCGTGGAATATTCAAAACCAGTGATAAGCGCTCGACCCATTCCCATGTTAATAGGGTGTTCTAAAAGGATGATTTGGGGATTAGCAGAAGCATACTCTTTTACAATGTGGCTGGTATTATCCTGGCTTCCATCATTTACAACCAGAATTTCGTATTTTTCGTAATAGTTTTTTAGAACGGCCGCTACTGTTTGCAATGTCTTCCGGACATTTTCTTCCTCATTATACATGGGGATTATTACAGAGATCTTCATATACAACAATTAGAGTTTTAATTAGTTAATATAAATTTCTAATGAATTTATTATAGAATCAATTCCATTGTATATATCCCTTTGAAAAACTAGAAACAGAAGATTAAGACGCAAGTACTCAAGCGAGCTATTTTTAATTTTCTGGTTATAAAAAGCAACAAAATCTTTTAAAATGATGTTTTCTTAAATCTAAAGACAAAAACTAGCATAACCAGATTGAAAAAGCTCCATGAAATTATATCTTATTCAAGGTCTTGAAATGTTTAGGTAATGGTTTCATTTTGGCTGGTGCACCTATTGCTAAATAGAATGGTGGCACGTCTCGGGTTACAATGGCCCCTGCAGCAATCATGGCTCCTTCTCCAACTTCAATTCCTGAAAGAAATGTTGAGTTTGCCCCAACTGATGCACCTTTTCGTATTATGGGACCTTTGAGTTTATAATCTGCTCTTAACGGGTATCGGTCGTTGGTGAAGCAGGCGCAGGGTCCTATAAAAACATGATCTTCAATTAAAGTATTTTTAGGGATATAAACATTAGATTGGATGCTGATGTTATTCCCAATTTTAGTGTGGCCTTCAATCACACTGTTGGTTCCCAGAAGTACTTTATCCCCAATGGTGGTTTTTTCCCGGACCAGTACACCATGTCCTGTTTGAAAATCATTTCCGATTTCTACATCATTGTAGATTACGGTGTTTGAACGTAGTAAAGCGTTTTTACCAATCAGGGGTGGTTTAGATCTGAATTTATAACTGACTCCCAGTGTTACATTCTCATGCACTTTAGGTTTGTCAATATTATCTTCAGAGTCTACTCCAAAAAACATATTTTTGAAATTGACTTTCTCACTGGAACCCCATGGGTTTTTGAATAGTGCCATAATCCCTCAAATTTTATCTATAAATCCGATTTTCAGTAATTAGGGTAATTAATATATTATTTTACTGATACTTAATCTATTTTGCCATTGATTATGGCTACTATTAATAGTACATTGAATAATAATATTAACTATGGTATTTTTAATAATTGTTCTTTGGATACTGTGTTTATGATAAAAATGAACTATTGTAATCAAAATATGGAATAAATCCAAAATCAATTACCAATTGGATAAGTTATTATTAGTTCTTAATTTGTAATCAAAAATTAATTGATTCAAATATGTTTGAAGTATTGTATTTTCTCAAATCATATTTATAATTAAGTTGGGTAATTTTCCAAGCTGCTTGGCCCATATAATAAATTGTGTATCCGTTATTTTTCCATTGAATGACATCTTCAGCGCTTACCATGTAAACATAACCAATGTTTTTTTCATGATCCCAGTATGAAACGTATATCTGTTTGGGATCACTTTCTTCCCCGTATATTTGGGGGTTCTTTTGGGAGTTTTTTGACATATAACGTAAAATAGGATAGTATTCACCGGTTAATATAACAGAATTATTGAAGTTGGTGTTAATCACTTTTTCTAGTGTGGTGGTTAACAATGCACGGTCATCTGCATCACTGAAAACAATTCCCTTTCCAATTATTTCCGATGTTTCAAAGGTCAGGCTGACTGAAATAAAAGAGTTTAAAATTAAAAAAATGCATAAAATATTGAATAATCTTTTACTGCCAATTTTACTTAAGAAATACAGTGCAAAGGGAATTGTTGGGAGTAGATAAGCCGTATCATATGGACTGCCTATGAATAACACAATTATGAGAAAAACCACAAATAATGCGAATTTCATGTTATTATCTGTTTTAATGGCATAATAAGCTTTTTTAGGTGATTTAATTAATAACAATATTAATATTAAAACAGCAAGTAACCCAAAGGAGGAAATAAAACTCCCCAATACGGTGTTTAAATCAACAACTGTGGTATAAAAACTGATAAAACCTATTCCATACTGGAAAAGTAATGGTGAGAACAAGGTAATGCCCACAGCTAATGATGCAAATAAAAAGTATAATCCTTCCTTTATTTCATTTTTGGTGAGTATAATATAAATAAATGGGATTAGAAGTACGGCTGATGTTGGTCTGGAGGCTATGGCCAACCCCATCATCAATCCTGCCATTAAATATCGTTTTTTGATTACAAAGTACCAGCTAATGATTATAAACGTCACAGCCCACATATAATCCATGGTAATAACACTGTTAATCCATATAATTGGTAAGAATGCAAATGTAATCACTATGAGTCCTTTATTTTCAACTTCAAGTTCTTTGAGTATTTTGGCAAATACCAGAACAGAAATTAGGGTAAGGATCATGGTGAGGCTGTTGGTTGCCAGCCACCCATAGTTTATAACAAGAGAATTAACGTATTCGGGTAAAGGATATCCTGGAAAACGTGAAGTATGATAGATCAGGTAGTGATTTAAATCAAATGCAGAGTTTGCTATCCTCCAGGCATCGGGGTCATTTCCAAAACCCAGATTTAGAAATGGAATCCGGGATATCAAAAAAACAATAATAAAAATGATAATGTAGGGGTATTTCGTATAATCAAGTTCAATCAATGATTTTAGGTAATGTTTAATCATTTTGATACCAGTAATTTATTTTTAATTTTATTTTTCCTATTAATTTGATATTTTACTGTTAATTCTATTTGGTAAATATTTAAATTCTAATGGTAACTATCAATATAGGTAATACATAACATTAAATAAATCATTTATTATAATTGGGATTAAGATGTTAAAAAAAGAGACAGCTCTAACTCTTCTTATCATTTTCATCATATTTATGATTGGATTTTTAGTGAGGCTGGAGTCAACACAACTATCCGGTATTTCTGAGGATAAAAAGTCTTTTTACCAGGATCAGTATGGTCTTCCCTATTTTTATGATATGGACTCTTACTACAATTATCGCTTAACTAAAAATTACATTGAACATGGTTATTTAGGGGATGAATTAATCAATGGTACGGAATATGATTTGCACTCCTATTACCCTCCCGGTGTGCCTATGGATTATCCTCCATTGATCGCATATTTAGCAGCAACTATTTACAATATCCTGAATATATTTGCTAAAATTCCGCTTCTGGTAATCTGCTTTTGGACACCTATATTCATTGCTCCTCTTGCCGGTATTGTGGCATATCTTTTCCTTCGTAGATTCACTAATAATTATGGTGCTGCCACCGCAGGAATATTAACAGTTATTGTGCCCTTTTATTTCATGAGAACTGTTCCAGGATGGTTTGACACGGATATGTTTAACTTAATATTTCCATTTCTGATTGTTTGGTGTTTTTTTGAAGCTCTTAACAGTGACAGGAAAGCTGGAATTTTATTAACATTAGCCTCAGCATTTTTCATGTTCTTATTTTCAGCGGCTTGGAATGGATGGCAATATTTATTTTATGTGATGTTAATTTTTTGTATCCTTTTAATCACTTTTGGGAAGATTACAGGACAATTAAACAGACAAGCCCTTAAAAAAATTAGTTACAGTTCACTATTATTTTTTATAACATCCCTTGGTCTGATCTGGAGTTTAACTGGCTTTCAAAATATTTTAAAGCTCATATTATCTCCATTTGAATTAGTTTTATTGGGAGGCGGATCTTTAGGGTATCCCTGGCCCAATGTGTATATTTTGGTTAGTGAACTTCAGATCCCATCTTTTGGTAGTATAATGGGAGGTTTAGGACCTTCACTGTTGATTCTTGCCATTATAAGTATTATATTTTTCATGATACTTCTTATTAGAAAAAATAAAACAATAACTAAAACAAATAAAATTAAACTTTTATACATGTTCAGCATCTTTTGGGCATTATGTGGCTTTTTATCACTTTTAGGTGGGATAAGGTTTATTTTACTACTCGCAGCTCCCTTAATTATTCTAATTGGTATTTTTGTGGGTTTGATTGTAGATAATTTAAGTTTAAAAAATCATAGATTAAACCGGTTAATTCCAATTTTGATGATTGTTTGCATAGTTTTACCTTCATTGGTAGTTGTTAATGATAATTATAATAATTTAAACCCTAGAATGAATGATGATATATGGGAAACTGGGATTTGGGTGCATAATCATACGGATAATAACACGGTAGTCATATCAAGTTGGGTATATGGTCATTTTTTCGCAGCAATTACTGACCGTCCAGTAGTTTTTGATGGAAGGCTTGGTTATATCGAAAATATTCCAATAAAGAGTTCTGAAAATATTTATCTTAATAGTTCTCCCAATGTATCCCGCGAATATTGGATTGATAGGGCTTTCTATACCAACAACGAGAGCTTATCTAGGGGTATTTTTAGCATGCTTGCTACCAGTGGTGACATGGCCTATTTGACTCTTAATAAATATAATAATAATAGTTCAGAAGATGTAGAAATCTTAAATTTTATATTAGGAGTGGATAATAAAACAGCAGAATATATTCTTGAAAATAAATATAATTTAACCCCCGAACAGGCTTCTAATGTACTTGAATATACTCACCCTAATAATACTACTCCTTTTGTGGTGATAACAATGAATGAAATGATTTATGGGGGCTACTGGATATTTAAGTTTGGAGGATGGGATTTTAACACTGATAAAGGTCTTAATCCATTATATTCTTATGGAAATCTAAAGATTGATAATTATACAATTAAAAGTGATGATGGTGTTGTTGGTGACCTGAAGTCTAATGTTATAGTATGGAATAATGTAACCCCTTATTGTGTTATTAAAGTTCAAAATGGGGTTGTGGAAAAATATTATGAAAATGAGAGCAGTAACTTCTGTATAATATTGCAAATGGATGATAATTTATCGGTAGTGTTAGATCGTGATTTTGAAAATTCTATGTTTGCCCGGATGATCGTGGAAAAGAATGAAACTTCTTTATTTAGGCCTCTTTATCGCAAGAATGGGGTTGTTGTATGGGGATCAACCTAGATGATACCTTAAATAATCACTTATCAATCTTTATTATATCCCTAAATATTCATAAAAAATTTATTAAACTTAATCTAAATATTCTGTGGGAGTTGAAATGGATAAAAAATTGTTTACCACCATAGCCATTGTCTTGCTGATTTTTTCCATTGGTTTTTTCTTGAGAGTGGAAACCACAAATCTCAATTCAATTCCAGATTCTCAAAAATCTTTTTATCAGGATCAAAACGGCCTCCCTTACATGTATGAACTGGACTCATACTACAACTACCGTTTAACCGAAAACTATTTGGACCACGGATATTTAGGTGATGCAATAATTAAAGGCATGGACTGGGACCTCCACTCTTACTATCCTCCCGGAGTCCCCATTGACTATCCTCCTTTAATAGTTTATTTAACAGCATTTATCTACAAATTCATCAACTTATTGGGAGATGTGCCCCTCCTTGTTATATGCTTCTGGCTATCTGCATTTATAGCACCACTGGCAGGAATTGCAGCCTATTTCTTTGTGGGTAGATTAACCAATCAATACGGTGCAGTTACTGCTGGTATTTTAACCGTCACTATCCCCTACTACTTTGTTCGTACAGTCCCAGGATGGTTCGATACAGACATGTTCAACTTATTATTCCCATTTTTAGTGGTTGGCTTCTTTTTCCTGGCACTGGATAGTATAAATAAACCCGGTAAAAAGGCACTAATTTTTTCAAGTCTAACAGCAGTGTCCATGTTCTTATTTGCGCTGGCCTGGAATGGTTGGCAATACCTCTTTTACCTCATTGTTATCTTCTGGGCTGTATGCATTCTAGTAACTAAGTTACGGGGTGGAATAGTAAAAAATCACCTATACAACCTGATATTATTCTTTGCAGGGACCTTAATCTTAGTAGGGCTATTCACAGGATTAATAAACATTTTTAAACTAGCATATAGTCCAATTCAACTTCTTAATTTATCTACTGGCAGCGCATCCTGGGCTGATTGGCCCAATCTTTACATTTCAGTTTCAGAACTAACTAAACCTTCTATAGAATCAATTGTTTCACGTATAGGAATTGCACTCTTTGCCGGATTATTCGGACTGGTATGGACTTTCAGAATACTGTTAAATGACAAATTAAGCCAAAAATTCTTGAAGAGAATTAACTGGATGTCCTTTTGGTTCCTGGTTTTATGGACCATTGCCGGTTTTGTTGCATTGAATAATGGTGAAAGATTCATGATCATGTTAATCCCACCTCTGGTGGTTAGCACCGGAATCATGATTGGGATCTGCATTGAATACATAAGCTTATTGAAAAACAGCCAAAAAATCCATATTTTTAAAAGAAATCCCTACATTCTCAAAGTTCTTTCTATTTTAATTGTGATATTAATAGTACTCCCTGGGATATGGGCTAGTGAAACCAGTTTTAATCTAATTCCCGGAACTAATGATGATATCTGGGCTGCTTCAGTTTGGATAAATAATAACACATCAAATAACACGGTCATTATAGGTGACTGGAACAATGGTCATTTATACACTGCTATCGCAGATCGCCCGGTTCTTGAGGACGGCAGAATGGGATATATAGAAACATTACCGGTTCGTAACTTTGATGATCTATTCCCCTATAAAGATAAATCTCCCAGTATTTCAAGGGATTACTGGATTAATAAAGCATTTGTAACTGATAATGAGAGCCTTTCAGTAGGTATCATGCGTATGTTATCCACCAGTGGGGATCAAGGTTACATCACACTGGACCTGTTTGTGGGAAACACCAGTAAAACTGTGGATATCATGAACAATATATTGGGTCTTGATAAAGAAAGTGCTCGCAGTCTACTTTTAAATGATTATAATCTAAGTAATAATCAGGCTGATGAAGTTTTAAAGTATACTCATCCCGAAAATCCGTCTCCTATGGTTGTGGTTACCAATGATAAGATGATTGGTATTGGGCACTGGATATTCACGTTTGGTGGGTGGAACTTCACTGGAAATTCTTCTAATAATTATATTTACTCATCTGGAACTGTGAATATGACTTCTGATTATCTTAACTCCAGTAATGATGTATTCATGGATTTTAAAACAGAAAATTTAACCTGGGAAAATGAAACACCTTATTTTGTGGAATTCATTGATAACGGAACCATTGTAAAGCGTTATGTTAATTCCAGTAGTGATTTTGGTGTTTTCATCATTGATCATAAAAAAGCAGTAGTACTGGATAAACAATTTGAGAATTCTATTTTCACCAAGTTAGTCATCGAAAAAAGTAATTCTACTGTGTTTAAACCTTTATTTTATCGTAATAAAGCAGTGGTTTGGGGAGTTTGATGAATGTAAATTCTTAAATAAATTCATCTTAATTCTTATTACATTTTACCAATAGCATTGTTTCTGGCAGTATCTATCACTTGAGAGATATTCCCTGCAAATGATTGGGTAATACCAAATATGGCTCCACCTGCAACAATCACTATAACTAACATCGCACCAAGTAATAATATCATTTCAGCGCTGATTTGACCTTTTTCATCCATTCTATCCACCTTATTACATCGAAATATACTTACAAAATCGTAATTTAATCCAGTACTTTTATTATAAATTATAAGATTCTGCTATAAATTATTTTGTACTCAGAAAGAATTCTCTTGAGATTATTAGACAAATTTAATGTAATCTTTAATTTTTCAGAGTAATCCTTATAAAAACAGTTCTTTGTGCCCTAATTCGTTAATGCTTAGTGGATAAAATTGAAGTTCATATTCAATTTCATATATTAATAGAGAAAAATCATAGATTTAATCTAAAATTTATATAAAAAATCAAATAAATTTAAAAAATAAAAAAATAGCCCATAAATAGGTTTGAAACCTCTTTATGAGAGTTTATTTCAGTGAACTTGTAGTTCTTATGGTGTTAACATCCTGACTGGCATTTAATCCAGAGTTGCCACTGAAGTATGCCCTGTAGATCAGTAATGCAGCTATTGCAATAACGATAACTCCACCAAACAATAAAATATATTCAGCTGCTCCTTGTCCACCTTCGTCTTTTAAAAAGCTCATATTTTTTACCTCCAATAAGGTTATTTCAATTATATACAACTTCTCTGTTGATAGTTATATATAAACATTTTCATTGCTCGCTGACAACAATATTCATGCTGTGCAAGTATGTGCTCAGTAATATTCTTTAGTGTTCACATATAATTATCTTTTATATACTTCTTTGTGCATATTATCACATACTAATTAAGAGGCCTGTGAACATGCCCAAAAACTACAATTTACGAAAATTGATCCTGGAAGTTTTAGAAAACGATGAGATATCCAAAAAGAGGATTCTGGAAGTTATACGATCAAAATCAGGGATCGGAACATCAGACAAGACTTTTAACGAATCATTAATGGCTCTTCTCCGTGAAGGGCAGATATACATCGCAGATTATGATTTCACAATATATGATGGTGTAAAAAGAATACAATCCATAAGACCCGAAGGTATTGTGTTCGGTGTTTCCAGAATGGATTTTGTGGAAATAGAAACCATCCTTAAACAGATGGAAAGTAAGGATCACGAAGAAGTTTACAAAGCATCAAAGAACCTTAAAAGGGTTTTCCGCAGGAAAATAGATGAACTTCAAAATGAAGGTACATTCAACAACCCCAACGGAGCAGACACACTTTTCAATCAAACCATTTTCTACATGAACTCAATGGGCGAAGAACAGAAAAGATCATTTAGAAATAAATTAGCATGGGGATTAAGTAACAATAAAGGATCTCTAGAATTATTCAAAAACATTGTTTCCTTTGTCCAGTCGCAGGAATAATTTTTTTTTATCGGTTATATTATTAGCATTTTTTTTTCAGTGTCAAATATAAATAAAAGTAATTGAATCTCTTTATTAGAGTAAAATATTACAAATTAAAAAATAGAGTTACAAGTCCCATACTTTATTACTAATTGGGAATTAAGCTTTAGTTGGAATTGTACTTCGCACTTGATTAATATCCTGAGCGGAATTTAAAGGATTGGTTGATAAGACATAATTGCGATAAATTATTATTGAAAATATGGCTATAACAATCATTGCTCCAAATAAAAGTATGTATTCTGCCGCCCCTTGCCCTCTTTCATCATTTAGAAACACATTTTCCACCAAACCCCTTACAATGTTATTACATTTGTTAACTTATTATAAATAAATCTTTCTACAAACTTTTATCAATAGATTGGCTTTCAATGATATCCAATGGAATTTTAACGTGATATGTTGACATAATCTGTCCATTAAAAAATAATTATTAAGTTATACATAATTCTGGAAATAATATAAAATTTGAAGAAGGTCTTATGGACAAAACTAACTGAATATAGATAAATTTATTTAAAAAAAGACCACAATTGAATCTAATTACTGTTTCAAGTTTTTTAGAATAATGTTTCATAACTTTTCAAGGCACTTAAATGAAAGTACTCCTAATACCCTGTGGCATTGGAATGGGACACACCTCCCGTTCAGTGGCTTTAGCCCAAAAATTAGAAGAGAAAGGTGACGAGGTTCTCTTTGCTAGCTACGGTTCTGGCTACCAGACACTTAATGAGTACAGTGACTACGATGTGGTGGAACTTCCAACCATCAAGTTCTACGGAAGTTCCGGTGAGCTGAACTTCAAACACACTGCCCGCAAGTCCATTGATGCACCTTACATTTTCCTGAAAAGTATATACCATGAATCCCGTATAATTAAGGAATTCAACCCGGATGTGGTTGTTTCTGATTCCCATTACTCAGTCCCCATCACCTGCAAGGTACTGGGCATACCCTGTGTGTTGGTAAGTAACGACCTGGCACCGGAACTTAAAGAGGAATGCCAGAAAGACCGTACCCTGGAATACTTGGAGAATGGATTGCAGCGCTTTATAAAGGATGTTTCAAGGCTCTGCCAGTCAATCATCATACCGGATGTTCAAAACTCTTACGAAGTACCTTCCCCTGTGCGTGACCGGGTGAACTTCACCGGACCCATACTGAAGATGAACCCCAAAACCATGGATGGTAAAAATGAACTCAGGGAGCGTTTTGGTTTTGACCAGTCCGAAAAAATGGTGATGGCCACTGTAGGGGGATCAGAATTTGGTAACAAACTTTTAAAACTCCTGCACCAGGCAGCACCAGACCTTGATTGTGATCGGATGATCCTGGTCACCGGGCCCCAGATAAAACTGGATCTGGAATCTTCCCCACGGATAATATGCAAAAGATTTCTGGGGGATATCATGGAGTGGATGAAACTATCCGACTTCCTGGTGAGCCTGGCTGGACACACCACCTCCATGGAAATAGCTTCCCTGGGCATTCCCAGCCTGATGGTTCCCATAGAGAATCATCCTGAGCAGATGAAAAACGCCATGAAAATGAAAAATTATGGAATAGCTCAGGTGCAGAACATGGGCACTTTAACACCGGAGATTTTATCAGAAAATATCAACCGGCTCCTGGAAAGTCAGGATCTCAGGAAAAATGCAGAAAAAACCAGGAATATATTTTCCAAGTACAATGGAACTGAAGATGCAGTGAATATCATTCGCAGTTGTGCAGGAACTGGAGATGAAGCTTCAAATTAGTCAAATTAAAATGAAGTTTCCATTAGTCAACTTGAATGATGTATCATCAATCAACTGTTTCTAAAAGTTTACCTAGTCATTTTGTAACTGAAATTTTTCACTAGGCACTTGAAAATGAAAGTTTCACCTTAATCAACCTAGAGATGAAGTTAAACTCTTAAACTGGATAAAATTTCTAAATCAAATACTTTTTTTAACTGAAGTGGGGAAGATCGGCATATGAAATCCGGAAAATATTAATAATTGTTAAGGTCCTATTTAGAATTAGAAATTCAATTTTTTAAGACTCATATTGGAAGAATGATAATATTTGGTGTGTGATGAAACTAATAATTTATAAATAGTCCTTAACATAATATGATTGGAGGTATGAGATGATCAATTTAATTGTCAGCGTTTTTGGGGGTCTCTTGGTTATCGGTGGTTTTTATTTAATGTACCTTGGTTTTAACATACCACCTAACCCAATAGCATTCTTTTTAGGATTAATTGCATCCGTATTTGGACTAATTTTAATGATATTTTTCGGTAGCAGGATAGATTTATCAAAAGGGGCAATGCCCAGACCAAAAAAGGTAAAAGCCCCAAAATCAGCGGCAACTGCACAAATCAAACCGAAAAAAATGCCAGTTAAGGATAAAATACCTTCAAAATCAGCCACAATTAATGATTCACGGGTTATAAAACCCAAACCACGGCCCAAGGAAGAACCTAAATTTGGTCCATCATCAACATCCACACCGCCCATTAAAAAAGAAAAAGCTGCCCCAGTTGGAAAGGCCATAACCCCAAAAAAGAAAACCGAAACACCTCCAAGCACATTTAAACCACAGAAAAAGGATGCAGCTCCCACCAATAAATCAACTACATTACCTCCTGATCTGGCTACTAAACCAAAAACACAACCAAAGAAAATAGCACCCAAGAAAATAGCACCGGTTAAAAAAGCCACCACAGATGAGGGATCTGCCATTAAAAAAGAAGACAAAGCTGAAAAACCTCATCAAGTAAAACCCTTCAGGATTAAACCGAAAACTGATGAAAAAGGGAAAACTGATGAAAAAGTAGTACCTGCACCTAAATCTGTACTGGAAACTGCGGATAAGGAAAGGCTCAAGGAACTGCAAACCCGCACTGGACGGGATGATCAGTTCGTTAAAAACAGACTGGACAAACTCAAAGAAAACTACATCCAGAATGCCAAGGACATTGAAGGCATTATTGATGAACGTTTGGATTCATTTAAGGGAACCATAGACAAATTGAAGACAGATTCAACAGAACCATCCATAATATGGTCCTTTGAGGCGCATGATGTTCAGGAAGCCATGAAGGACACCATAGTAACTGCAGAAAATAAGTTACTGATGATGTACCCCTGGGTGCGTAACATTGACGTGAGCATCCTTAAAAAGTTCATGGATACCCAAAGCCGTATGATAATCCAGGAAGCAAGCCTGGATGATGATGCATCGGTGGAGTTAATTAAGCTCCTCCAGGATAAAGATGTGAAGATCAGGACCATGCCCCACGTGCACACTGTGGCCATTGTGGCTGATGAGGTTAACGGTCTCATAATATCCACTGACCCCATATACGAAAGTTACGAAGTGGGAGTTATCTACAAGGACAAAAAATCCATTCTGGAGATTGAAAGAATGTTTGAGGATGCATGGAGCATCTCCCAGGATGTAGATCTGGAGCTGAAAAAGTGAAGATCCAGTGGCTGGGCCACTCGGCCTTCCATATAACAACTGATAATGGTATTCGCATTTTAATCGATCCCTTCCTTCGTGATAATCCTGCCTGTCCAGTGGATGTAGAGGAAGTTACCGCTGATGTGATATGCATCACCCATGGTCACAAGGATCATTTTGGAGATTCAGTGGAACTAGCAGAAAGAAACAGTGCCATGGTGGTGTGTAACCATGAGCATTCAGTATACCTCTCCCAGCAGGGACTGGAAACAACTGGCATGAACGTGGGAGGAACCATTGAAGCAGAAGGGATTAAAATAACCATGGTTAACGCCATTCACTCTTCAGACATGGACTTCGTAGAAGGCATAGGGCCCGGTGGAAGTTCCTGTGGTTACATTCTGGAACTGGAAAATGAGCAGAAGATATACCACTCTGGAGACACCGGTATCTTTGGGGATATGAAAACGGTTATAAAGGAGATTTACCGACCAGAAATAGCATTACTACCAATTGGTGATCGTTTTACCATGGGGATCAGGGAGGCTTCCATTGCTGCGGGGTGGATAGAACCGGAAGTCATAATACCCATGCATTACAACACATTCCCAGTGATAGAACAGGACCCATACCGGTTCAAAGAATTGGTTGAATTATCCACCGAAACCAAAGTAACAGTGCTTAAACCTGGCGAAACATACCAAGAGTGATTTAATGGTTGATATCATGCGCATATTCCGAAAAAAATTCTTCACAGACATCTTCAACAAACTAATTGGAAAAGAAAAAAAGCTTAAAATAGGATTCTACGGTCACCCCAACTCTGGAAAAACCACATTGGCCAATAGGATGACCAAGGAATGGACCGGCAAATCCCTGGGACTGGTTTCCGAGATACCGCACGAAACCAGAAGAGTTTACAGGCAGGAAAGAGTCAGCCTAAACTTCGATGGTGTGGAACTGGATTTTGATATCATTGACACACCAGGTATAGCCACCAAGATCGATTATAAAAACTTCTTACAGTACGGCCTATCAGAACAGGAAGCCAAAGAAAGAGCTAAAGAGGCAACAAAAGGGATAATAGAGGCTATTAAATGGTTAGATGATGTTACTGGTGTTCTACTCGTGGTGGACTCCACCAAAGACCCCCTAACCCAGGCTAACATAACCATAATCGGTAACCTGGAAGCCCGTAAGATACCCTTTGTAATTGTAGCCAACAAGGTGGACCTGCCAGAATCCAATCCCGAAAGAATTCTTTCAGTATTCCCCCAGCACAAGGTGGTTTCCATTTCAGCCTTGCACGGTGAAAACACCGATAAACTGTACCAGGCCATGGTGGAAAAGTTCAACTAAAGGTGATAGATATGGATGACGTTGATACCAACAGTCTCAAAATGGATTTCCTCTCATCAGATGCACTTAAAACACAAAGTAGCATCGAAAAAATATCCATGATCGTGGAAAAGGTAAAAAAAGGTGAACTTCTGGTAATTGAAGGTGGACTGGAACCCGAAGAAGAGGCAGAGTTAATAGAAACCACCATGCGCGAGATCGATGTGGAAAACTTCATGGGAATTGATATCTACACCCTGGAAAAGGATGAAAGCTCCTTTTTCGGACTTTCCAAGAAGAAAACAGTGGGTATTACCATTATCGGCCCGGCAAATGTCATGAAAGCAGTTAAAAGGAAGTCAAACTTCCTGTCAATGGTGGCCAGCCTCGGTGGTAGTGATGCATCGATGTATTAAGTGCGGCCAGGAATACGAAGACTCAGAGGACCTAATCCTAAAAGGATGCCCCAACTGTGGCAGTAAATTCTTTGAATTCCACCAGGAAGGAAAAGTCCAGGAGATCAAAGAAATTAAGGACAGTTCTGTGGAAACCATAATGGTCAAGGAACACGGGGTCTACGAGGTGAACCTGCAGTCCCTGATGGCTGATGAATCAGTAATAGTCTCTGATGAAGAAGGAAAATACCTTATTGACATTAATTACATCTTAAAAAAGAAGATTAAGGAAAAGGATAAGTAAATTTATTTTTTTAAATGAATGTAGAAGTTTTTAAAAAGCTAATATAACTATTAGTATCTCTTTTTGTAAAAACCTCTTTTTACTTTTTGTTAACTTATCTTTTTACTTTTTGCAAACTCATCTTTTTACTTTTTGTTAACTTATCTTTTTACTGTTTGTAAATTTCGCTTTTTGTTAGTGTTTTTTGGTTATTTCCTTCCCTTCTCTACAAAATCACACTTACCTGATGGTAACACGCGTATAACATCTTCCAGGGCCAGTATTTTCTCCGGGTCGATCTTTCTAAGAACAGATCTGGCAATTTCTTCTTTCTTGGTAAAACCTGGTTTTAAGACCACGTAGTTATCAGTGTATTTGGATACAGCTTCAGTAGGACCAGCCATGATCCTTTCACCCTCATAATCTACAATACCCACCGCTATCTTGAGTGGTATTCCCCGGAGATAATTCCTGCTTCCTCTGATTATGAATGCTCCTCTGGCCACGAATTCACCTGATTGGGGTGTTTTTGAAACCTGGTCCGGGTGTACCCAGTAAACATCCTGGGAACCATAACCCTTACTCCATGCACTGGAAAATGATGCAGCCAGGTTCCCGGCTTCATGGATGGTTGATTCAGGGATTTCTTCTGCTTCACCTTTTTTAATAACCACAGATGGAGCACCGTGTATATCCGAGTGCAGGTAAATATCCGGGTTATCCAGGTGGCGCTTCACCACCATTTCATTGGTACCGGCATCCCGACCACCAATAACCAGGAACCCATCTGAGGATAAGAACCAGCGTAGTTTTTCAAACCACTTAAGTTCTTTGCGCACTCTCTTCTGTGGTACTCTCACTCTTTCCAGGGCCAGCTCCCGCTTGTTGCGCTTTCTTTCCACATCTTTCTTGGTGCGTTCAATGGCCATGTTAACGCCTTTGATCTTCCGTTTTGCCTTTTTACCCTTGTTATAATACTTTTCTGCATTTTCAGGGATCTCCAGGTTGGCATCAACAGTTACAGTTTCACCCTCCAGGTTCAGGGTGAGCACCCCCATTTTATCCATGGATTGGATGATCTGTGCCTGGACCATTCCTTCTTTACGGGCTTTTTTAAGTTTTGATGCAATTTCCATCCAGGAAAACTTCTCTCTGGCCTGGTGGATGATGTCCAGCAGGTTCTGAATTTCAGAGTAGTGGGAGTAGATGAGGTTACCCTTCCTCTTGGTTTCAACTATGGTTTTCTGGAATTTTTCCAGGGTTTCCTCCTGTATACGGAGCCTTTTTTCATATTTACCAACTTCTTTGGCCCAGATATCTTCCTGAACCTTCTTGATATCTGCACCCACCTTTCCACTGTAGAACTCATCAGCAGCCTGGTTAAAGGTTTCAAAACGCTCTTTATGGAAATTCTGGTAGGTTAAAATATCCAGGGGCAACACATCCTCTTTACCCTTTTTGGTTTTAGAATCCTCTTTACCTTTTTTGGTTTTAGAATCCTCTTTACCTTTTTTGGTTTTAGAATCCTCTTTGCCTTTTTTGGTTTTAGATATATCTTTGACTTTGCCCTCTTCTTTACCTGTTTTTTCTTCATTTTCCTTTTCTTCACCCTCAACTACTTCTTTCACGATCTGGGGCTGGAATTTGAAGGTTTTGAGTGGTTTGAAGAGCTCAGTCATGCTCTGGTAAATTGATTCTATTTCACTTTCACTGGTCTCATTGGCAGGCTGTTTTTTATCCACACCAGAACGCAGGAATATTTCCTCAGAGTACATTCCACCCAGACCACTCCTGGCAAGTGTCCGGATAAGGTCCGAGTCAGAATTAGCGAATAACTCCTTCAAGTCTTCCAGTTCAACATTCAGGATGTGTATACCTCTCTCTTCAGGGTACTGGTATTCTTCCTTGGAGGTTATCTTTCTTCCCTGTGCGTGACGGTGTTTCAGGGGTAGGATTATCTGGTTCTCCTCATCCAAAAGTATTATATTACCTTGAGAGAAAAGTTCAACAACCAGAGTAAAGCGATGTTCCTTCTGGATGTCAATTTCCAGAATACGGTCAAAGTTATGCTGCCGGACCCCCTTGACTGTGGCATTTTTCAAGTGCTTACGGAGAAGCATGGGAAATGAAGGTGGTACTTTGGGATTTTCAGGTGGATACTGGGTGGTGTGCACCCTTAAACCTGCCTGGAACGCCACATCTACCCTTCCTTTCCCCGGGACGTGGAATCGTATGATCACAGTGTCCCTGGTGGGCTGGTATGCTTTTTGCACCCGGGCATCCTGGAGGAGTTCATTGAGTTCATGGGAGATGGCGTAAAGATCAACATTGGACATGGCTTTCATAGGAGTCACCTTTATCTATATTATATGGTAATGAACATAGTTAAACCGGAGGAAAAATATGGACATTGAAATTAAGTTAACCATTGTACATTCTGCACTGGCTCTAGTTGCAGGATTCCTATCATTCTTACTATCAACGGGTGGCATTAGCGGCCTGGGTAAAAACGAATTCCTTGCAGTCCTAGCAGGGCTATTAATCCTTTACTTAGGAGGACAGCTCTCTGAGAGGATGTTTGGTAAGGAAGCAGTTGGTGGAATGAAAGGATGGCTATGGAGTGGTATTGTACCATTCTTCTTTGTATGGATAATGGTATGGGTTATCCTCTACAACATGATGTGAGAGTATTTCACCAAACCCTTTTTTCTTTTAATCCTTAATTTTTTCAAAAATCCTGATTTTCAATATTTTTTTTAAGAATTTTCACGGTTAATATGGGTTTTAGAAGATTAATTCTGTGTAATAAAATTTATTCCCTGCAATAACTTATTTTTTCTAATAATTTTTTATTCAGAGTTTTTTTTTAATATTGTTTTTATAATGTTCATATCTTTAATGGGTGTTATTTGTAGTTTGTTTCTTTTAAGGGGTGTTATTTGTAGTTTATTCTTTCAATGGGTGTTTTTTTTAGTTTTTTTCTTTTAAAATGGTTTCCAAACCTTTTTTTATTTAAACTAATTTTTTCATGTTAATGAATTTCAAACTTTAATGAATTTCAAACTATTTCTCTCATATAAAAAGAAAAAAACTCCATTTATGTGGAGTTGTAAATTTATAACTTGTTTTTAGATTTGATTTATGTGTTGAGTCTAGAATGTCCAGTAGAATATCCAGATAAACACGAAAATCAATGCCAGTACAAATACCAGTGGAGCTACTACCCTGCTTACCGCTACTATGGAGCTGATGGTGGTTACCAGTTCGGTGGCATGCGTGGGTCCCAGGGTGTTTATACTGGATAGTTTCACAGTCTTGGCACCAACCTGGACTGGTTCTAGGTCATCCAAAGCATTTTTAGTGCATTCTACTATTTTTTCTATTATTATATCCCTGTCTTTTGTTCCCAGGGGATTGTGACCACCGGAAAGGCCATTAACGAAGTGGGTGTCTGTGGTCATCACTTCAGCGTGGTCCAGGTCCAGTTTTTCCACATGACTCAGTATTTCGTCTCGGAAACCAATAACCATGTTGTTGGCATCCATGAGTATGTAGGCAGTTTTCTGGCCATCAACCTCAGTAACCATAACTTTAACTCCACTTTGACCTATGCCGCTCTTTTTACCTAATTCTGGGATAGTATCATTGGCACATCCCATTTTAAGCTCACTTTCTCCTGGATTTTCCAGTTTTTCCACTGCATTTAGAAGCTGGAAAACCTCAGGGTTTCCTGGTAACACCCGTCCTGATTCTCCCTTGAAGGAGTTATGGCAGTCTACTAATACCACGTTTTTGGCTCCAGTGTGTCCCTGTGCTGCTTTAATAAGAGCCAGTCCTACTCCAAAGTCTATATCATCAAAACCATGTGGTGCAAAGGTGGCCAGGAGTACCAGGTTATCGCCAAAGTACTGAGCACCGATTTTTGCATTCTCGTGTTCTACCCTGATGAATGGACTGGCTGTTGCTGTGTATTCCATGTCATCAAGAGCTTCTAAAACCACATTTTTAATTTTACAGATCTCTTTGGAGCTTACCGGGTTAAAATCGTGTGTGGAGGGGCCGTGGCTCACCATGGTAAATGGTTCCAGGTTTTTTGCCAGGACCGTGGGCATATTTCCCCCTCCAATGGTTCCAACTGGGCCGGGATGAACACAGGGGGATATGAACAATCCTTTTATTCCATTTTCGCCTTTGAAACTGACTAAACCCACCAGGGTATCTATGGGTTCGCCCATATCTTCAAAGAGTGTTTCCATGGCACGTGACCCTTCAGTGTACTGTGCTATGAAGAGTGATAATAATTCCAGGCCGCCCACTCCCAGGTTACGTTTGATGGGGGATTCAACCACCAGCATGAAGGAGTAAATGGCGATCATCAGTATCAGCCCTGCGATGAGTCCTTTGAGTGCTACGGCTATGATGCTGAAGGATCCAATGTTGGTGGTGATGCTGGTTAAGGATACTATTACTACCACCATGCTCAGGATGAGAACTGGCTGGATTGCGGAGATTATAATGGATCTAAGGGGGCCTATGTTGGAGGTTCCCCAGATAATGAATATGCGCAGGCCAAAGGCCAGTGCGCATCCTAAGATCAGCGCATCAATAACGTAGCTGTAGATGGTGAAGCTGGACACCAGACTGCCCAGAACGTATACCATGGCCACCAGTACCATGGTTAAAAGGGATATGAACATGGATTGTTTCATCTTCATGTGTCTTCCCTTCATGGCATTTATCAGGGGCTGGCTTATAGCCCCATCCATGATGGATGTTAGTCCAAAGATCAGGAAACCGGCAGATCCACCGTAAACAATGCTATCGAATATTGAAGATAAGGGTTCCATGTAGGCTGCAACAGCTCCGGCAACGAAGCTAAGGAAGGTCATGCATAAAATTGATATTCTGCTAGGTGGAAGGGTCACCATGTACTTGGAAAGGTCGGTAATATTATCAACGGCTGACATAATTCACCTCTAGGTATGAGATAATAATATAATTATTACAATTATTGAATATAACAGTATAATGGACTTGATATATTAGTCTGTTCTCTTTATTTATAGTTAAGTAATTAAATTATGGGTTTACTACAATATAACAATATTCTGTTATTTTTCTTGAAATTCTAAGATTTAAAGACTGGGTTTCCATAGATTTTAGAATTAATAAAGCTATCTATATTAAATCTCTTAAGCTAATTAAATATTTAACATTCTATTGGTATTTGCATATAAAAAAGTAATACTTTAAGAGTTGCTAACTAGGAGTGAACTGTGACCTTCAAGTTTTCCTATTTTTATAGATTATTTCTTGAGTTCTTCTTTTTGATAGTTCCTTCAGATTTTTTGGATTTTTTTTAAAAAATCCGAACTGGATGAGAAGTATCCAGTTATTATGTAATGCAATTTAATGTAATGAACTGTATCTATAAATTTCCAAAAAGCATTAATATAGAAATAATAAACCTATATTAAATTGGGTTAGGGGACACAACTGGAAATTATCAAAAAATAGGTATGAAAATAATTCCAGATATAATTCCTAAATATAATTAACACTTTCCCTTTTCAAGGTGTTTTAATGGTTTTAAATGAAAATAAAACCAAAAAATATGTTCGTTCCACAAGTGGTGGTTACCTCTTCTGCAATTACTGTGGAGGATATTATAAACTAAAAAATGGAGAATCACCCCGTGATTTTGTGAATTGTGAGTGTGGCAATCCCCTAGAATTCTGTAAAACCCTTCATGAATTGGAATTAAAAAGTTATAATCGTAAACTCAGTAAAGAAGTTTTTGATTCATTCAATGACCGGTTATCTGAAAGAAGAGAATCTCTTAAAAATATTTTCCCTACAATAGGAATAGATGATGATTTTATCAATGAAATTTTTGAAGAAGAAGAGTTATGGGATGTCATTGACCGGGAAAGCAGTTTAAACAGTCAAAAAAATTATTTGAATATTCTACTGGAAGAAGAACGTTTAATGACTGCTATTGTTGAAAAAAAATCCAGAGTTAAAAACCAGGGATTGATGGATAAAATCATCCGTTTTTATGAAGAAACAGACCCTCTGATTATATTAGGAGTGATCATAGTTATTCTGATTATTATTTTAGTTCTGGCAGTATACCTGAGTTAAAACTCATTTTTTATCAAAATCAAGGGTTAACACAGATGGTACCATGGTTAATAAAATTCATCATATTATAAAATCGTTAACGGTGCAATAAAAATGATTGTTCATCTCAAAACACCCCTCACCAAGGAAGAAACTCAAAAGTTAAGAATTAAAGATTCGGTTTATATTTCTGGAACCATTTACACGGCACGTGACAGTGCACACAAGCGCATAATTGAAACTGAATCACCAGTGGACTTGGAAGGGGCAGTTATTTTCCACGCAGGGCCCATAATAAAAAAACAGGATGATGATACCTACCAGATGGTGGCAGTAGGTCCCACCACCAGTACCCGTATGAATCCATACCAGGCAGCTGTACTGGACCAGGGAGCCCTGGCAGTAATTGGAAAAGGGGGAATGGATGAGAAAACTGCCTATGCATTAAAAAGGAACGGAGCAGTTTTCATGGCAGCAGTAGGGGGTTGTGCTGCTCTTTACGTCAGTTCGGTCCTTAAAATAAATAATGTGCACTGGCTGGATCTGGGCATGCCTGAAGCAGTCTGGGAACTGGAAGTCAAAGATTTCGGACCCCTGATCGTTACCATGGACTCAACCGGGGGCAATTTATACCAGGAAGTCCGTCAGCAAAACAATTTATGAATTTCAATCTGAAATAAATACCTGAAATTCAGCCAGTGGAGTATCTGAATTTTTGTTAAGGGGGAGTATATGAATCTCAGCCAAGAAAAATCTATGAATTTCAGTCCAGAAATGGGTCAGAAAGATATCCTCACGGGTTTCATTGATACTCATATCCATACCAGTCCTGATGTTAAACCCAGATTGTTGAATGATTACGAGGTAGCCCTGGAAGCTCAGGAGAAAGGCATGGGGGCAATTGTACTTAAATCCCATGTGGAACCCACTGCCGGCCGGGCCTATATAACCCATAGAGTAACAGGGTTCCCTGTATGGGGTGGTGTAACCCTCAACCTCAGTGTAGGGGGATTAAACCCCGAAGCAGTGCTGAACACGGCTTTAATGGGTGGCAAAATAATATGGCTGCCTACTATTCATCACAAGGAAATAGATCTAGATCATGATGCTCTGGATGAAATCTTACATTTGGTGAAGGAGTATAACCTTATCCTAGCCACAGGTCATCTAGATTCAGATGAAATATTCCAGGTTATAGATCAGTGTCAAAGTTTGGGTGTAGAAAAGATCATGGTGAACCATCCCTTAACCCGGGTGGTGGGTGCATCTTTAGATGAACAGAAGGAAATGGCACGCCATGCCTACCTGGAACATTGCTGGGTGGCCACCATGCCACAACATGATAAACTTGACCCTAAAATCATGGCAGAGTCCATTAAAGAGGTGGGTGCCAAACACTGCATCCTGGCCACGGATTTTGGGCAGGAACACAACCCTAGGCCTGTAATGGGAATGCAGATGATGATCGCCAGCATGATCCAGCAGGGAATTTCATGGAAAGATGTAACCCGAATGTGCCATGATAACCCGAAAAAACTGTTAAATGATTAAAATGAATGAAATACGTCCTATAAAACTTATTTTTAAATACGAATCATTTAATGAAGGTTATTCATTCTCTCTAAAATGGGAAGATAAAGGTTTAATCATAAAACAATTATCTAAAAACCAAAGCCAAAATAGTAATCAAAACCAAAATCAAATCATAGAACACGATCAAAATCAGAATCATAATCAAAACCAAAGTATAAACCAGAGCCTAAATCATAACCAAAATGAACAGAAAATTATCCCCAGTAATGAAGAATGGGAAGATTTCTGGTATTATCTTGATGAAATAAAAATTTGGGACTGGTATGAAGACTACCGGGTCACCTGCAGGGATAGTTGCGTGGAAGATGATGAATGGGAAGTTGATATTGTTTTTGGTGACATAAAGGTTGAATCCCATGGTGCCAACAGTTACCCGCCAACATTTAGAGAATTCTTAAAAGCAATAGAAGAGTTAACTGGCATTCTCATTGAATTCATTCAACAGGACTGATCTAGTACGGTAAAAATTGATGATTTGATGGTTAATGCTAGATGTCTGGCACGTTAATGGTTGATGATCTGTTATTGTTCTTTTATAGTTACCGTGTAGTCTCCAGTAGATTTTGAATTTTCACATTTTATAAATACTTACTTTTTTTTTTATTGTAATGCCTGGGATGATAATATTAAATCCTAGGAATGTAGGGGTGTAACGTGTAGGGACTTCTAGATTTTATTGATTCCTTACTCTTGGGGTCATGTTATAACTTTAGCTCTTGATGGTTCCCGATTTATTATAATCAATACTAATCTATTTTAAGTATTACATCAATAGTTTAAGTAAGGTGTTATTAATGGTTAGTGTCACTAAAAAGTTTCAGGTAACGATTCCAAAAAACGTTAGAGAAGATCTTAAAATCCAATCTGGAGATAAAGTGGTCTTTGTAAAGAACAAAGAAGGTAATTGGGTGCTTATGACTGTCGCTGAATTAACTGATCGAATGATTGAATCATCATCTGATATCTCCAAAACCCAAGTTGAATCTAAAAAAGGGTTCAAACAGGGAGTGGCGGATAATCTTCAATTATTGGGTGATTAAATGAAGTTAGTTCTAGACACCAATGTATTTAACAGTAAAAACTTTTGTAACTGGTTGTTAAATTCGGAATTTGAAAAATATCTTCCGGCCATTGCTTATATGGAATATCTGTATCATCATCTAAAAAAGGGAAATACAGAATCAATGGTGAATGCATTTTTGGAACAAATGAATATTGTTGTGGCCCCTTTTGGAAAACATGATGCAGTTGAAGCTGCTAAAGCTTCTATTGGGCGATGGGATTTTAGTGAAAATGCCCATGACTATGCAATCGGTTCCACTGCAATTACCCTAAGTGCTACGCTGATTACTAATAATATTAAACATTTTCAGTGGATGGATAATGTTTTAACTCCTGATGAAGTCATGGATAGTTTTCAAAAAACCGTGTAGTTTTTAATAAAAAAGTATAGTTTTTAACAGGCATCACGGTTTTAACAAATAGTATGATTTATCATAATAATGGTAAAAAAATGATTAATTCCAGAGAATGCTCAATTTTTGGGAGTTAGTGTATATGTATTTATTGAAAAACACCTATTTTGGGAATTTTTCATTTAGGCCCTATTATTGGTTAATCAGTGTGTGAAAAAATCTCTTAATCTAAAAAATCTCTTAATCTAAAAAATCTCTTAATCTAAAAAATTTTGATTTCAATAAAATCTTCACAAAATAAAAATATTAATATTTACAAAATAACTTCAACATAATCTTAAATTATTATGGAGGAGAAGGGGTATGCCTAAAATTGAAATCGATCCAAAAATGTGCACCAAGTGCGGGACTTGTGTAACCAACTGTCCGGTGGGTATATTCCAGCAGGATGCTGATGATACCATACCCATGGTTGTGGATACAGATAACTGCATACTCTGTGGTATGTGTGTGGATAACTGTCCGGAAGATGCAGTGAAACACGAAAATTTCTAGATTGTTCTCCTTTTTCAAATTATCATTTTTTTTAAATTACTATATTTTAGATTATACCTTTAGATTACTATTTTTTTGAGATTGCTAACTTTGATTACTATATTTTAGATTGCTATCGGGTTAGTTAATAATCCCTTCATTGTTTAAAAAAAATCATAATTTTTTTTATCTAAACGATGTAATCAGTCCTTCCAGATCACAGGGTGAAATTTCATAGCTAGCCAGGTTATTTGTAATTATAACCTTACATCTGTTTCTACCTGTGGAAGGGTCTTTATTGAAACTGATTACCATTCTATCTTCCATAACCTTAATCTGGTTCACATCGTTACTGGAAATATCGAATGATTCTTCTGTGCCGTTTTGATACTGTACACTTAACATACCCACATCCATACTATCACCTCTTACTGGGAACTATTTCTTGTATATCTTTATCTTTTTTTCCTTGTTTCCCAATATTCTCTTTCCCTTTCTTACAATCTCTGTTTATACTTTAATTCTTTAAATGTAATCTTGAAAGTGGTTCCATGGTTTCTATCAAGCTCAAGGGTACCATCAATCTGCTTAGTTAAGCTGTTCACCAGTTCCAGTCCAAGAGTCCTTGTATTTCTAAAGTCAAAGTCAGCGGGTAGTCCTATACCGTTATCCTGCACTGTTAAAATATAGTTCCATTCCTGTTCATTATCCTGATATTTTTTAAGGGAAACTCTTATTTCTCCACTTTTTCCCTCAGGGAATGCGTATTTCAGGCTGTTGGAGAATAATTCGCTTATGATCAATCCACAGGGAATTGCAGTTTCCATATTCAGGTCAATGTCTTCTACATCCACCCGTAACTTAATCTGTTCCATTTTGGTGTCGTAGGAATAAAATAAATTCGATATCAACCTTTTAATGTAATCTTCAAATTTGATGTGGGTGAAATCCTTGGACTGGTACAGTTTCTCATGGATCATGGCCATGGACTTAACCCTGTTTTGACTTTCCTTCAAAACATCCTGAGCAACTTCCTCATCCTCAGTCAGGTGCTGGCTTTGCAGACTGAGTAAACTGGATATGATCTGCATGTTATTTTTCACCCGGTGGTGTATTTCCTTAATCAGGATCTCCTTCTCATTCACCGATGATTTCAGGTTGTCAATGGCTTTTTTTCTTTCAGTTATATCGGTGGCAATTACTAAGATGGAATTAATTCCCCCATCTTTCTTAATGGGGACTAGTTGCGATTGAACCCAGCTATATTCCCCTTTTTTGTTAATCAACTTGTACTGGAATGGTTTAACAGTATCTCCTTTTAGAGCCTGTGAAAATTTTTCCCTCTGAAAACTGACATCTACCTTTGGAAATAGGCCCAGTTCAAGTAATTTCTTACCAATTAATTTCTCTGGAGCTATACCAATAAATTCCGCAGTAACACTGTTAACATCCAGTATAACTCCTTCTAAATTTAAAAGCATGGTGTAATTTGGATTGGATTCAAAAAGAGTGTGATATTTCTCCTCATTATCTTTGAGTGCTTTTTCTGTATTTTTACGGCGGGTGATATCCATTAACATCCCTGAAATAATATCACCTGTCAAATTAGCACTTATCAACATGTTAATAATGTTCCCTGAATTGGAAACCATTTCTAATTCATATTGATTTAATTTACCTTCCTTTTTAAGTTTATAAATAAATTTATTCCTTGTTTCAGGATTTTTATATAATGCAGTGGTTTTTCTGGTCTGGAAATCTTCCACACTTTCAAATTCAAATATTTTAGCCAGAGATTCATTGGCAAATAGGATATTCCCCTCCAAGTTGGTTTTGTAAATCCCAACCAGGGAGTTATCCACCAGGTCACGGTAACTTTTTTCGCTTAATACCAGGGCTTTTTCAGTAAGTAACTGACGAAAAACCACCATTAAAATAATGATTCCCACCCCTGCTTTGATTAATATTAGGTGTGGCTGCGGTTGGATATTATTGGCCCAAAACAGTAAAACAAACGCAATTAATACACAGAAAAGGGGTAATGATGTGATAAAACTTGAGCGTTTTGCAAGGGGTAAAAATTTAATGTATTTATAAAAATCGTATTTTTCACCACTGGTGTGTAAAAAGGAGGCTAAACCCACCAACAGCATTCCTATTATCCATCCCGTATCCAGTAAACCTCCTGAAATATAGGTTCCCTGCAGGTTTTGATAGGAGTAGATGCAATCACTTATAATCAGGGCAATAATTCCCAGTCCCAGAAGCAGCATGGTACTGTAATATTCTTCTTTGAACTTGCTGTAGATTAATCTCATCATGGCAAATAGAAGAATAAAATCACCAATAACGTAGGTTATGGATATTATCATGGCCAAAAAATCTTCCCGGCTGGAGATATTGGGTTCTATAAGGAAAATCCATAAAATAAGGCCAACAGTTAGTATCATGATTCCCATTTCCAGGATGATTTTCAACTCTTCCAAACGGTTGAAATGCTCCCTGGGGAAAAAGTAAACTCCCATAACAAAAAAAGGATAAAATAAGAGGTAAAAAATGTCAGCTAATGATGGAAAGGGGTTCTGATTGTAACCAAGTTCTAGCACGCCCCATATCACATCCCCTATGGCGTAACATAAAATAGCAACTCCTAGGAGTGTCCAGGCAATTTGCATATGTGTACCCTGTTTACTGGAGCGGTATGCAGCATAAAATAAACTGCTAATCACCAGTATTTCAATTAATGGGCTGCTCAGATCACTGAAAATGGTTTTAAGGGTAGATTGGTCCTGTATGAGTAATGAAATTATTATAAAACTAATTACTATAATAATTGTCACATAAGATGCTTTTTTAAAGGATAACGGAGGATTATTCATTTTAACACCTTAAAAGTATCATATGTGGCTATTTTTATGGATTATTCTTTAATGGGTTCAATCCTCTGTTTATTTCAAGTTCCAGTGGAGATATTTTTTCCTTGGGCTAGAACACAGGTACTATTGACTGGTATTGATACATTCACCATTTTTATCTTTGATTTTAATATGGTGATTATATTTAATATAGATTACAAACATGAATAATCCGAAAAAACATCCTTATTATTCTTGAAAACAGTTTAATGTAGGTTTTTAGGACAGGAGTCTCTTGGGTCAGTTGACAAAATCAGTGCAGTATAAAAATCAGTTATTATACAATTATTCTTTTAAAAAAAGAGGAATTAGTTTAAAAAGGATTGATATTCATTTAAATATCAATCCTGGGCTTATATTTGGGATTTAATAAGTGATGGGTCAATTATTTAGTGGGTTGATTTTAACCGGGTTGAAAGTGGAGAACTCTGTAACAGGTCATCAGATCCTCCTTCTTTCAACATCAACCGCATGTCAACTGCCATTGCTCCGTCTCCTTCATTGAAAACCATTAATGGGTTGATTTCAAACTCGTTGATCTCAGGGAAATCAGTAACCAGCTGTGAGATCCGGAGTATTATGTCCGCAATGGAATCCACATCCTTGGGCTTATCTCCACGGGCGCCTTCCAGAAGTTCATGAGTTTTGATCTGCCTTATCATATCCTTGGCTTCCCCTTCATTTACCGGGGCGATGGCAAATTTAACATCCTCCAGGACTTCCACGTATATACCACCCAGTCCAAACATGAGCATGGAACCAAAGGTAGGGTCCTGCACCATACCAATGATAACTTCAGTACCACCGGATAACATTTTCTGTAACTGAACACCTTCCAGATCCGCTTCTGGCTCTTTTAATGGTATGTTCTCCATCATATCATCATAAGCAGCTTTAACTTCCTCAGCACTGGTGAGGTTGAGTTTGATTCCACCCACATCTGATTTGTGTGAAATTTGTGGGGAAACGATCTTCATAACCAGGGGATATCCTATTTCCTCAGCAGCTTTCACAGTTTCCTCCGCGGTTTTGGTGATGGCAGTGCCGACTGTGGGTATTCCGTATGCTTTTAAGATGTCCAGTGATTCCAGACCCAGGGTGTGCATACCCTTTTCCCTGGCGTTTTCTATGATGTTTTTAACCAGATTTTTATCAACATCAAATTCTGGAGATTTAGGATATTCCTGTTCCCGAATAACGGTGTAATCATACAGGGTTTTCAGGCTTTTAACCGCCCTTTTGGGGTAAAGGTAGTTGGGCACCTGTTTAGCTGCCAGGAGTTTTTCAGCCCCTTCAAAACGAGTTCCTCCAAAGAAACTGCACAGGATTGGTTTTTCGGTTTTACTGGCGTGGTCTATGGCAACCTGGGCAATTCCCTCAGGGTCCGTGACTGACTGGGGTGTTACCAGGTAGATAACTCCATCCACATTGGGATCTGCCAGTACAGTGTCCAGGGTGAAGGCGTACCTTTCAGGGCTGGCGTCCCCCAGGACATCTACTGGATTTTTAACACTGGCAGTAGCGGGTAATCCTTCGTTTAGTTTTTCTTTGGTTTCTGTGGTGAGTTCGGCAATTTCCAGACCTGCTTTTATGGCAGCGTCCGTGGTCATAATTGCTGGACCACCAGCATTGGTGATTATGGCTATTTTGTTCCCTTTGGGGAGGGGTGACAAGGCCAGGGCACTACTGTAGTCCATCATTTCGTCCAGTGAATTCACACGTATGATTCCGCACTGGGAGAATGCTGCTTCATAGGCTGAATCTGATCCAGCAATGGTACCGGTGTGGGATGAAACTGCTTCTGATCCCTTGGATGTTGTACCAGACTTGATAACCAGAACTGGTTTTTTCTTTGAAGCTTCTCTACATGCATCTATAAATCCGGGTCCGTCTACAATACCTTCCAGGTAGGCGGTTATAACCTCGGTGTTTTCATCTTCCATGAAATCCTTCATACAATCATTTTCATTGATCACGGCCTTATTTCCCAGGCTCACGATCCTGGAAAATCCTATATTCTTCTTATCAGCGTAATCCAGGATAGCAGCCATGATGGCTCCAGATTGGGTCATGAATGATATTTTCCCTTTATGGGCAATATCAGAAGAGAATGATGCATTCATATCATTGTAGGTGTCCATTATGCCCAGACAGTTGGGGCCCACCAGTTTAATATTGTATTTTTTGCATATTTCCACCAGCTGGTTTTCCAGTCTGGCTCCTTCTGTGTCAACCTCTTTAAATCCTGCTGAGATCACAACGATGTTCTTTATTCCAGTTTCTCCACAATCTTCAACTGTGGCCGGGATCAGGTGTGATGGTATTACTATAACTGCCAGGTCTACATGTCCATATTCTTTTATGGATTTATAGGCCTTGAGTCCCAGTACTTCACCACCTTTGGGGTTAATTGGGACTATTTTACCTTTATAATAATTAAGGAGGGATGTCATTAAGTCATAACCAATTTTACCCTTTGTTTCGGATGCACCTATTACTGCAACTGATTTAGCATTAAACATATCAAGCATGTTATCACCTATTATATCTTTACTAATTATCTGCTCCCCTATTTATTATATTCGGATAAATCTGATGATTTATAGCAAAATAACTATGATTAAAGTACTTACTTACTTAACACTCATTATTAACCCTTTATTTTGGAATCTGATTTAAAACAATTTTATTTATTGTGAAATTAATCTGCAACTATTTTCACATATTGGGTGGAAAATGCAAGTTCGAAAATAAATATTCACCTATGATGAATTTATTTCATAGTGATTTATCAGAATGTGAGATGAGATTAACTTCAGGAATATTTTTTTACAGGTTGGGCTCATTCTTACAGATTCTCATCACTCTTAAAAGAAAACCTATTACTCTTAAAAGAAAAAATAAAGTTTTTTAAAGGAGTTATTATATAAATATAACTGAAATAGGGGTTTCTGAAGATTTGTATTTTAAGTTATTAATTCAAGTAGCAATTTGTAGATTAACCGATCTAAGGAAACTGGGGGTTTAACCATTAAAAAATTTAAATACACCCTACTCATTGGAATTATACTACTTTTGACTCTCAGTGTGACTATTTACGGATTTGACCTGCGGGAAGTTAATAAAACTACTTGCAACGCCAATTTCGAACCAGTGAATGTCTTGATTTATGATGGAGAAGCCACATCTACCGATAGTGTGGATGGGTTAGAATACTGTCTGGAGCAAGCACAAAAGAACGATCCTAATCTTAAATTTAATTACACCACCACTGATGTTATCAATTCGGAAGTTTTATCAGGTCAGGATGTTTTAGTCATATCTGGGGGCGATATCCAACTTCTCTTTAATGATCCATCGGTAAATTCAGAGGATATAAAAAAATTTGTAGAATCTGGAAATGGTTACATGGGAATATGTGCTGGTGCCTATGCTGCTTCCAACTACAATGGAGAATATGGTTCTGGTTGGGGAATTTCACCCAATGTAGGCTGCAATTACACCTATGCAGATGGTTTCGTGCCCATCACCATTACCAGTTATGGTGTTAACACCCTCAAATATTCTGCTGGAAAAATTGATCCCTGTGCATTCATCTCCAGCACGACCGACACATTTACTTTACTCTCTTTCACGGTTTCCAACACCCCCGGACTATACAAAAATGGTAATTACACTCCTATAGCTATTTATGCGGAAAATAATACGGTTTTATCAAGTTATGCTGCAATTTTGGATGATAAGCGTGGTTCCGGTAGGATCATTCTCTCTGGTCCCCATCCTGAACTGGATCCAGCTAAACCCGAACTGGTTGCCAGGATGGTGCTGTGGGCTTCCAAAAGGATTTAAATACGTTAAGATCATCCTTTTTAGGATCCAAATTACAAAAAAAATAAGGATTTAGTTTTCAAAGGTTATTAGTAAATATTATTCTGCGCCTCCGGTCATCATGGTAATAATACCGCCAAGTAGCATTACAATAATTGCAAACCAGATTAGGTACCAAGTGAACACCGGGAATATCAGGAAAAGAATTAAGATTATAATTGCAAATCCAACCATTGATCCCCCAGTTGCTTGTTGTTTTTCAACCATTTTTTCACCTCCCCTTTAGATGAATAATCTATACTATAATTTCTTTTTTTAAATATAAGTCTTTTATGGCATAGATTACTGTATTTTAATTGTTAAGGACATTTTATGCAATACTCTACAAAAATAAACAAAGTAAGATAAAATCTAAAAAGACAATACCCTTTATAAACAGGAATACCATTTAATTTATTTATTAAATACAAAAGGTAATGTTAGGAACGTCATCAAGTTCATTCTAGCCTTGTACCATGGATAATTTTTGGACTAATAGTTGGACAATCATTTTTCAGTCTGGAAACAGCTATAATCATATCCTTGGCTATGTCAATTATATCTCCCCTAATTGATTTTTTTATTATAATTGGTCTAATTCATAAGAAAATGTATATATAGAAAATAATAGCATAGTTTACTATGGTGATGGAGTTCACCTTCAACCGCTTATTTTTTAAGCTGATGACTCCTGTTAAATTAAGGAGGAGGCTGTATTGTCTGATCAAATCATTGAAAAGATTTTAATTCCTACAAATGGTTCTGAATATGCAAATAAAGCTGTAAAACATGCACTATGGCTTGCCAGTGCAAGTGGTGCAGAGATTATTGCTTTAAACGTGATTGATACTTCTTCATTAGTTGCTTTACCAGAAGAGCACATAAGAGTGCAAACTTTAAAACTGCTTAAAGAAGAGGGAAATAAAGCACTTATAAAGATATCTGACCTGTTGGAAACTGAAGGAGATAATCAGAAAAAAATTAAACTGACCACTCTTATTAAAGAAGGTTCTCCTACAGATGTAATAGTTAAAACTGTTGAAGAAGAAAGTATAGGCTTAATCACGATTGGTACTTCTGGAAAACAGGGAATTAATAGATTTGTACTGGGGAGCCTGGCTGAAAACGTGGTTAAGGCAGTATCTTGTCCAGTTCTGGTTGTTCATTAAAAAGGGCCGAATGGATTTTAAAAACCATTACAACTCTAAAATTTAGAGAACTGGATCTATAATGAACTATTTTGGGTGGTGCATTAGAATTTTAAACCAAGCTTTAAAGTTTGTGCATGCTAGGGAACATGTAGAAGGTGGATTTACACTTTACAGTGGTATTCCTGACACTAAAAATACTTATTATGGATTGAAAATCCTTCACATGTTCAATGATGAACCTAATAATAGAGAAGATACCATAAACTGGATCCAAAAATTGCAGAAAGACAAAATGTACGGTATTCAGGGAGTATTTTACCGGGTTAACATTTTAAATATTTTCAATGAAGAAATCACGGTTCCAAATTCTTACCTTAAACAACTAAGTTCTAAAAGCGATTTTGCTAATTTAGAGGTGGCATATTATCACACAGTCATATTCCATATCTTAAAGTTAGATAATTTTGAAAATGTCATAGAATGGATAATATCTCATCAAAATGAGGATGGTGGATTTGGATTAGGCCGATCGGATATTCTATCCACTTATTATGCCCTTGAATCATTAAACTTCATAGACCCATCACTAATTAAAAATGATAAGCAGATTATGGGATTTATCCAGGAATGCCTGACTGGCGAGGGTGGTTTCACATTTATACCGGGCATATACCCACCTTATCTGGAACCAACACATGCTGGAATGAAAATCTGCGAAATATTGAATAAAGAACCCATTGATCCAGATATAACAGTTAAATTTATCTTAAATCTTCAAAATCATAATGGAGGATTTCGTAGATCCAAATATATGGGAATTTCAGAGTTAGAATATACATTTAAATCTTTACATGTCTTAAAAATGTGTTCGAAGGTATGATATTCACATGATTAAATTATTCAGGTGAAATAAGCATGGGGAGTGTGTTTTATGAGCAGTGTTATTGAAAATATCGGAATCAGGAAAATTTTAGATAGCAGGGGAAACGCAACAGTAGAAATAGATATAACAACTGGAAATGGTTTTGGTAGAGCTGCGGCTCCCAGTGGGGCGAGTACGGGGGCCATGGAAGTAGTGGCGTTTCCGGAAGAAGGTATTGATAGTGTAATAGGCACGTTCAATGAACGGGTTAAAGGGGACCTTGTTGGGGTAAGTGCAGATGAAACAGTCCTTATTGATGATATTCTGAAGGAAATTGACGGTACTGATAACCTGTCATCTTTAGGGGGTAATGTAACTGTAGCAATTTCTCTAGCAGCAGCAAAAGCAGCAGCTTCATCCTTCAATATGCCATTATATCAGTTTTTAGGGGGCAATCTCAAGAATGAAATTCCTTATCCCCTTGGAAACATGATAAACGGAGGAGCACACGCTGGGAAGAACGCACCGGATATACAGGAATTCCTGGTTGTTCCAGTGGGTGCTAAAAACATCACTGAAGCAGTTTTTGCCAATTCCAGTGTTCACAAAAAAATTGGAGAACTAATAAAGGTAAAAGATGGTCAATTTACCGGTGGAAAGGGTGATGAAGGTGGATGGGCACCTAACCTTTCAAACTACGAGGCATTGGAGATTCAATCACGAGCCTGTGAAGAAATTTCCGATGAAACCGGTATCAAAGTAAGACCATCACTTGATTTAGCACCCAGTGAATTATGGGATGGTTCAAAATATATTTACGGACGGGAAGGAGTCAACAGAGATACTGGTGAACAGATAGATTTCGTGGAAGAAATAATTGACACCTACAAAATGTTCTTTGTTGAAGATCCATTACGAGAAGGGGATTTCGATGGATTTTCCCAACTAACAAAGAGGGTTGGTGATGGGTGTATTATCTGTGGTGATGATATTTTCGTTACCAATGCAGAGATTCTTTCCAGGGGAATAGAAAAAAAGGCTGCCAACGCAATTATCATCAAACCTAACCAGATAGGCACATTAAGCGGCACCTACCAAACAGTGAAACTTGCCAAGGATAACAATTACATCCCAGTAGTATCACACCGCTCTGGTGAAACCACCGATGAAACCATAGCCCATTTAGCCGTTGCATTCGGAGCACCACTCATCAAAACCGGAGCTATTGGTGGTGAGAGAATTGCAAAACTCAACGAACTCATCAGAATCCAGGAAGAAATGCCCAGTTCAGTCATGGCCAAATTAAAATGAATTATATTAGTGAATTATCTGGAAAAGAGTGATTCTTGGGGGAGGAACAAATTTTGAACCTGTGGAAGGACATAAAAAATCAACCACCACACGCTCCAAAGGTGGTATACGCAGTTATTGAAACTCCAAAAGGTTCATGGAATAAATATGTGTATGAAACCTCAAAAGAAACATTTTGCCTGGGACAAGTTTCCCCATTGTGTTATCCTGCTGATTATGGTATAATACCCCAGGCACTTGGAGATAACGGGAATCCTCTCAATATGTTGGTTTTAACTCATCAACCCACATTCTCGGGTTGTTTGATAAAAACGAAGCCCATAGGTATCATAAAAATGAGAGATGATGAGGGGAAGGATGAGAAAATTATAGGGGTCCCGGTAAATGATCCATCTTCTGAAGACATTCAGGATATTAAAGATCTCCCCAAATCTCTCCTTGAAGAAATCACTCACTTTTTCAGGGAATATGCGAAGAACCAAAATATCAACACGGAAATAGTAGGATGGGAAAATAGAAAAGAAGCAGTTAGAATAATAGAACGTTCTATGGATTGTTACAATGATATGTTAAGTATTAAATCCCTTTTCTTACTGGATTAAGGGTGTTATGGGTAATTATAAAGGTTTCAGTGAAATTAAAGGTAAATTTCAAGGTTTTAGTATATTTAAAGTTTCAGTACATTTTAAGGTTTTACTAAACTCCAAGGAGGAATGAATTATGAATTTATGGAAAGACATACCCACCGGACCATCAGTCCCACAAGTAGTTTATGCGGTAATTGAGATCCCAAAAGGATCACGGAATAAATACGAATACGACAAGGATAAAGAGGCATTTGCACTGGACCGGGTGTTATATTCACCAATACACTACCCTGCAGAATACGGAATTATCCCCAAAACTCTCTGGGATGATGGAGATCCCATGGATATATTGGTGGTTATGGAACAACCCACATTCCCCGGATGCGTTATAGAAACCCGGATAATTGGTGTAATGAAAATGATCGATGGTGGAGAAAGTGATGATAAAATATTGGGAGTACCAGTGAACGATCCCAAATTTAAAGATGTTCAGGACATTTCTGATATGCCCAAACCATTTTTAGATGAAATTTCACACTTTTTCACAGAATACAAACGATTAGAAAAGAAAACAACCGAAGTTTTAGGATGGGAAAATGCTGAAAAAGCATTTGAAGCTTTAGAACATTCTATGGAGTTGTACCAGAAGATGTGAGTGTAAAAGAGTGTGTTTCATGGGGGAGTGTGTTCTATGGGTGTATCCTATGGGCGTATACTCTATGGATGCATACCCCATTCCATATGCTCTTTATAACACATGTTCCACTTTTTTTTAAAAGATATTTTTAGTTTTAGAAGATCTTTTTTTAGCAATTTCATTATTTTAACTTGAAAATATTTACCCAATAAAATAAATAAACTAATAAAAGTATGTCCAGTATAAGATGCTGGAGTTTAGTTTATAATCGGATTTTCAATTATCATTTCCATCTCGACTGCAGGAGATTTTGATTGTGGGAGAAATAACAGTTCAACCGGTTAATTTAAGAGTTTATACAAATTAGGAGAACCATTATGCATCATTTAACATCTAAATTGGTGATTTACAAAAATATCAACCCGGATAGTATCCTGTTAAGATTATCCAATATCTGCCAACAATTTGAATCAGGTGACTATGTGCAAGAAGACCTGATTTCAGATATTTATATCGAAATTAATCGTCTGCTTGATATTTCAACACTTTACGGCTTTGATAAAAATTTATGGCACAACTATCTGGCCTTTGTTCTGGCAATGACTGAAAACCCATTTACCCTTGTCTCAGAAAAAGTGGGAGTCAACCAAGGCACGGTAAATAAATTCGCCTGTAACGATTTTGGTATCTTCAAGCAGCTGTTTGATTATGACTTCTCTAAAATAGAAAAAGAACTGGACATTGACTGCTTTGGGATTATCACTGATTATGATGCTGTTGTCAAAAGCGAACAGATCTTCAACAAGAGTGTGAGTGAAAAAGTTCAAAAACTCAGCCAGGCCATAGAGCAAGCTAAAGATGACGATGAAGTATATAAAGTGGTTACAGATTTTTACAGAGTATATGGAGTTGGAGAATTTGGATTAAATAAAGCCTTCCGTATTTCACCTCAAGAGGAGTCCGGAATCTCCACTGGGGACATGTCTAGAATCGCGAGTGATGATAAGTCCAGAATCCTTTACCCCATTACCAACACCAGTGACATGCAGCTGGAGGATCTGGTTGGTTATGAATCTCAAAAAAGGGAACTGGTCCAAAATACCGAAGCATTTGTTGAAGGGCGCAAAGCAAACAATGTTCTTCTCTACGGAGATGCAGGTACAGGTAAGTCTGCCAGTATAAAGGCAATTCTCAATCAGTATTATAGTAAGGGTCTGCGCATGATCGAGATCTATAAACATGAATTTAAGGAACTTCCAAAGGTAATTGACGCGATAAAAAACAGGAATTATCGTTTTATAATTTATATGGATGATCTGTCCTTTGAAGAGTTTGAAATTGAGTATAAATATTTGAAGGTGGTTATGGAGGGGGGTCTGGAGGCCAAACCTGAAAACGTGCTAATCTATGCAACATCCAACCGTCGCCATTTGATCCGGGAAACCTGGAGCGATCGTTCGGATATGGCAGAGGATGAACTGCATCGCTCGGAGACTGTCAATGAAAAACTATCCCTGGCAGCCAGGTTCGGGGTGACAATTGGTTACTACACACCTCAAAGGAGTGAATATTTCAACATAGTCACCACTTTAGCCCGAAGACACCCTGAAATCACACTTACCGATGAAGAACTGATCTCTGAAGCAGGTAAATGGGAAATGCGTCACGGTGGAATGTCCGGACGCACAGCCCAGCAGTTTGTTGATTCCTTGTTGGCAGCTAGTGATTCATCCTAGTATTTCCACCAATAAGGTGGAGCTAAATGGTTCTCAAATAGTTAATTGTATTTTTTATTTAAAATATGACCTAACAAATGTTATTTTGAATAAATGGGATTCAACCTTAGTATAATGATTCATAGCGAGAATATGTTATAAAAAATATTGAGAATAAGTTTATAAAAAATTTAATTTGGGGATTTAGATATGGAAAAAACTTTAAACACTTATGAAATTGAAGATGAGTACTATGCTTCTTTTGCTAATAAAACAACATTATCCATAGAAAAAGGTGAAGGTGTCTATGCTACTGATGAGGATGGTAAAAAATATCTGGATCTTACTGCCGGATGGGGAGTAACCAGTATTGGGCATGCAAATCCAGTAATCACCGAAGCCATTTGTCAGCAAAGTAAAAAAATCATACAGAATCCAAACTCTGGAGCTACCTATTCACCAGCAAGGTCTAAACTTCTGTTATTGATGCAGGAGATACTACCTGAAAATTTAACCCGCATATTTTTTTCAAATAGTGGTGCCGAGGCAAATGATGCTGCTATTAAACTGGCAAGAAAAGTAACTGGAAAATTGAATATCATATCCACTGAAAAAAGTTTTCACGGAAGGACAGTTAGCACGGTATCTGCAACCGGTCAAAATTCCCACAGGGATAGGTTTAATCCACTAATTCCCCATCATATATTTGTTCCCTACAATGATATTCCTGCAGTAGAGGAGGTTATTGGTAACGATGTTGCGGCGGTAATCGTAGAACCAATACAGGGTGAAGGTGGTGTCAATGTTCCTGATCCAGACTACCTAAGTCAATTATCTGTTTTATGCACAGAAAATAATGTTCTTTTGATAGTAGATGAAATTCAAACCGGTTTTTGCAGAACTGGGCCTATGTTCATGTCTCAAGATGTTAAAATTGATATTTTAACCATGGCCAAGGGAATTGCAGGAGGATTCCCCTTCGGAGCATTTGCATTTACTGAAGAGATCCATAGCAAACTTGAAAAGGGAGATCACGGTGGCACTTACTGTGGCAACCCCTTAGGTTGTGCAGTTTCTTATGCAGTTATCAAATATATGTTAGATAATAAAATCTGGGAAAATGTGGAAGACGTTGGTAATTATGCAATCCAAGAACTGAACAATTTAAAGAGTGAATTCCCTAACATAATTAAGGATGTCCGGGGGAAAGGACTATTAATTGCAGTTGAAGTAGCTGGTGATAAGGTTGCAGCATTTATTAATTCCAACTGTTTGACCAAGGGCCTTATTTTAAATGTTACCCAGGGTAATGTGGTTCGAATGTTCCCAGCATTAAATATATCCCTGACACAGATGGAAGAAGGAGTAAGTATATTTAAAAAGGTCTTAAATGAATATAATGAACAGTAAATCCAGTTTACAGGACCATGAAAACCAATACACTTAAATTTTTTTATTTCAAAGATAAGTTTGAATGTTACTTCGTTATAGGATAGTTTAACGAAGTAAATAAAATATTTTATCTTAAAAATTAACTGACTTCTGGATAAATAATTTTTATATTACTCCATTGCATAGAATTTATTTAATTGTGGAAATTATCAATCATCATATAACCCCTCTGCTAATTTGAAGGAAATAAGTCATGACACTTGTAGAAAAAGACAACATCAAAAAACTTGAACCTGAATTTGGTAAAAAACTTTACTCGGTTCCTGAGTCTTATTGGATTTTTTACAATGGAATCCGAACTATGGGGTATATGCTCAGGGCTAAAAAGAGCAAAAATATGAGCCAAAAATTTATTGAAAGGATCATGCTTGCGGTGACCGAAGTTAATGGCTGTGCAATATGTTCCTACGCCCATACAAAAAGGGCCCTGGAAAGTGGAATGAGCACTGAAGAAATCCAGAAGATGCTTTCTGGAATCATGGACGATGTTCCTGCTGGTGAAATTCCAGCAGTCATGTTTGCACAACACTATGCCGATACTCGGGGAAACCCTACCCTGGAATCATGGCAACGTATTGTGGAAATTTATGGGATATCCACAGCAAGAGGCATTCTGGGTGCTACCCGCATGATCATGATTGGAAATACCTATGGTATTCCCTGGAGTTCCTTTTTCAACAGATTAAGGGGTCGGCCTGATCCCAGAAGTAGCATATCCTACGAGCTGAGCATGATGTTAGGAACCATTTTAACCCCAATTGCATTCATCCATGCTTTAATCTCTAATTTGTTTAGAAAACCAATCATTAACTTTTAAAAAAATATTAAGTTTTAAGAGGGAACTGAATTTTAAAGATGTTTTCTCATTCTAAGGATCTTAATCTGGAACGGATTTATTATATTTTAAAGAAAATATTGAAAAATATTGGTATTTTGCATGGTTGGGCTATATAGTTCATGAACTATTGTGGACAAATCACAGTAAAACAAAAACCGGGATTTACATTAATATGGGATTACTTATTAGGAAAATATATGGGGTTTACCTATTAGGAAACTGAAATTTTAAAATAAATTTAAATAAAAAAATTAGTAACCGTGATAACTTATATTAATGTGGTGATTTGAAGATGAAAGTTAAATACACTACCATCATTGTTAAGGATATGGCTGAATCTATTAAGTTTTACACAGATCTTCTGGGCTTTGAAATAGATACCCAGTACCATCTGGGGCCCGCTGGAGAAATCACCCTGATGAAGGGTGAGGGAGAGGCTATGATAGAACTCATCCAAAACCCGGAAGATAAACCGGGCTTGTTTTCAGTAGGGATGGATGTTGAGGATGTTCATGGTACCATTAAAGATCTTAAAGCAAAGGGTGCTAAAATCATAATGGAACCGGTTCCCATAACAGTGGGATTACTGGCATTCATAGAAGACCCTAATGGGGCCAGAATAGCACTAATTCAACATAATTAATCCTATTTTTTTTAAATACTACTTATCCTGCTGTTCTCGTCGCAAAAATAAGCTCTTTTTATTTATAATCACCTACTCATGCAATTTAACGCTTCTTTTCGGGTAAAATCTTTAAATCAGTAAATTTATCTATAATTGAGGATATTAAATATAATGGGTGTTTTTTTGGATAACTTAAAAGATATAATACTAGATTTAATTGATAGTAAACGTGAAGGTACATATTGGGATTTTAAAGAAGAACCTCACGAAGATAATTCATCATTATTGCATGATCTTATATGTTTAGCTAATTGTAACCATGAAGGGGATAAATATTTAATTTTAGGAGTTACTGATCCTGCTAAGGGCTGTGAAATAAAAGGATTAACCTCAGAACAAAAAAATAGGAAAAATCAAGTGAAATTAATAGATTTTTTAAGTAATGTTCATTTTGCAGCGGAAAACCGTCCTGAAATAGAAATTCAAAAATTAAAAATTGATGAAAAAGAAATAGATGTTATTATAATTAAAAATAAGAGATTTAAACCATATTTTTTAACTAAAGATTATAATAAAAGCAAAAAAGAGAAAATTGTTAGAGCAAATTATATATACACTAGAATAGGCGATAAAAATACTAGTATTGATAAATCGGCAGATTATAATCATATAAAAGAGATGTGGAAAGAACAATTTGGATTAAATTTAAAAATTGAAGATAGATTTAAAGAATTATTAGGAGATTATAAGAATTGGGAATGTGATTTTGATGGCAAAAAATTAGCATATCATAAAATACATCCTGAATTTACAATTGAACTCTCAAAATCTCAGAAAGGGGACATGGAACCATATTGTGCTTTTTATTTGAGTAATTCATTATATTATGGAAAATCTACATTTAAGCACAATTCTACACTAATTTTTGAGTGGAATTATGTTTATTGTGATGATTGCAGAGTTCTATTTCCAGAACCATCTTTTAGGACAGTAAATAGAAACACTGAGACTCATGGATTTTATTATTATAATTTAGAAAAAATAAGTGGTTTATTTGCAAGAATTATATCTAATAATTCCTTTGTTTTTGAAACTAGGACATTAGGATTTCCGGTAATTGTTTTTAAAGATAATGAAAATCTAAATGAATTTGCAAATTTTCTGGAGAATAATTTTAATATTATTGAAGAAATGGAAAGTGATGAACTTTTAAATTTAAACGATCCTAATGAGTACCGCCGAATGATTAATTTAGAAACTTTAGAAAAAATAAAAAGGTTTCATGAAGAAAACTGGATAATTTAATATTTATTCAATTCCAAATTTTGATATAATAACATTTTATTATTTTGGGCAGTTTTGTTATTTGGATTTATTTCTAATACTTTATCGACATTTAATGGCTTTTTTGTACTCATATAACTTAATTAAGGATAATCCTTTGTTATACCATGCGATCTCGTTCTTCTGATTTGTTCCCACTGCTTTTTCATAACTTTCTATAGCTCCCAATATCCTCCTAAATCATCCAAACTATTTCCCCCTATTAATAACCATGGGGACTCTGGCATTCATAGAAGATCCAAATGGGGTCAGAGTAGCACTAATTCAACATAACTAACCTATTTTTATTTTTACCCTTATTTTATACTTTTAAACCCAGAACATCAGCCATATCGCTGATTTTTCCCTCAGGAGCTTTGGTAACAACATAACGCACTGCTTTAATTGCTCCAGTTACAAATGCCTGTCTAGTTCCTGCTCTGTGGGTAATTTCCAATCGTTCACCCTCACCAGCAAAAAGAACGGTATGATCCCCAACAATATCTCCCCCACGAATTGCATGTACTCCTATTTCTCCAGGACTACGTGCACCTACCATCCCCCGTCTGCCACAGACACAGGATACATCATTCACTTTTTCCAGTTTATCATCTTCTCTTTCCAGTTCCTCCTCTCTTTCCAGTTCATCAGCTCTTTCCAGTTCATCAACTCGTTCCAGTTCACGAGCTATAATCTCGTAGGCCTTACAGGCTGTACCAGAAGGTGCATCCACCTTATGTTTGTGATGGGCTTCTATTATTTCTATATCGCAATCTGACAGAGTTTTTGCAAGGTCTTTGATGATCTTAAAGAACACATTCACCCCCACTGCCATGTTTGGAGAAATAACTGCCTTTATATTATTCTCTTCAATGGATTCAGTTATCAATGCCATCTGTTCATTGGATAATCCAGTTGTGCCTACAACCACGTTAACACCACACTCTGCTGCAGTTTGAATTGTTCTTACCGCAGAATTTGCTATGGTAAAATCAACCAGAACATCCGCTTTACGTTCATTCAAAACAGGGGCAAGTCTTTCTGCACCAGTTATGGGGACATTGATCTTTCCTGAACCTATTACATCACCCACATCCTTTCCCTCAAGTGGGGTATTAGGTGCACCAATGGCTGCCACAACTTCCATGTCTTCCTGTTTTAGTATGTTTCTAATTATCTTAGAACTTATTCTTCCGCCTGCGCCGGTTACAGCTATTTTAATCATCTTGTCAATCTCTCCCTATGAGCTCCAATCTAATATAACGATTTAATATTCATTTTTGCTGTTTATGTCTTCACATGTTATTCTGAGTTAATATAGTCTATTATGAGGTTAATATTAAGAAAATTAAATAAAAGAAGTTATTTTGTTTTCTCTAGTTGCCCTCCAGAAACTTCATTGAGATGGAAGGTGTATCTCCAGCTAAAGGTATTTCTTTGAGGAAGAAAGCAAAAATCAATCCTGCAAATGCAAGTAATATAGCTAAGAGGAAAATATTCTGGATAGAAAGTACCAGGGCTTGAATTTTGCTAAAATTAACTGCAGCTGAACTTACGAGAGTGTAATTCATTATATATCCAAATACTGGAACGAATACAATAGTACCTACATTTCTGAAAAACCGCATAGAAGCGGTTACAATGCCTATTTCTCGTAGTGTAAATGCATTCTGCACTGCTACATTAAATATGTTATAAGCCATTCCAGAACCAATACCCAGGACAGTTGAATAGGCCACTAACAAATAATAGGGTGTATCTGCATTCATTGAAGATAAGAGTACCACTCCTATTCCAGTGATGAGAAATTCTGCAATGACCAGCATTTTATATCTCCCGGTTATTGATATGATCTGCCCGGTTACTATTGAGGCCAGAGTAAGGCTTAAAAGCATAGGGATCATAAGCAACCCCGCATTTGTGGCACTAATTCCCAAAACTCCCTGAGCAAATAATGGAACGTATATTATTCCAGAAAACATCAATGCACTTGCTAAGAAGCTTTCTAGTGCAGATATGCTGAATATTGAATTTTTAAATAAGTTCAATGGTAAAATTGGTTCTGCAGCTTTTTTCTCAGCCCGGCAGAATAATATAAACATCACTCCTGAAAATATAAGAATTCCGATTATCTCAGTTAAGGAGTATGTATTTAAATCTCCTGCAAGTGTTAATGCCAGGAACAGTGAACTTAAAGTTAATGTAAGGGTAATCATACCGTTTACATCAATGATTTTTTTAACGTCTGGCAGTTTGAAGTTGGGAAGGGAATAAAGAATTAGGGTTATAGCAGCTATCCCTATTGGAACATTTATAAAAAATATCCATCTCCAACCGAAATTATCTGTAATTACACCGCCAAGAATTGGTCCCAAAACATCTGCAAGTCCAAATACAGATCCCACTATCCCCATATATTTAGCCCGGTCCCGGGGAGGGAAAATTTCTCCAACCACTATAAAGGGTAGAGATAGTAAAATTCCACCCCCAATTCCCTGAAGTCCTCTAAACAGGATCAGTTGAAACATATTGGTGGCAAAACCACACATGACTGATGTTATAACAAATATACCAATTCCTGCAATTAAAACATGCTTCCTACCATAAATATCTGATAATTTACCAAAAAAGATTATAGAAATGGTTGAAGTTAACATGTAAACTGTGAACGGCCAGACATAGTATTCCATCCCCTGTAGACTGTTAATAACCTGCGGCATAGCTGTGCCCATGATTGAATAATCAAAGGCAGCTACAAGGAGTCCGACCATTAATCCTGCGATTACCATATTTATTTTATCTTTAGCAAGATTATAATGATTTATATCACTCATATTTATCACTTGGCCTATTTTATAATCCTCTTGTAGCAATTCATTGGGGGGTTAACTTATTGTCTTTTTTTGGGACCCTGTGGAAAAGTAACGCCATCATTGCAGTTGCCACAGGAAATGTAAATGCAAAAAACACCAGCGAGAAGGGAAATCCAAAGTCCAGGTGTGTAACTGCTTGTATGATTGCAACAACTCCAAGTATGCCGTTTACAATAAATATCCATTTAATTGTAGTTTCCATTTTACCATCACTAAAGAGACGTCCCGTGAAAATCATTGATATGCTTAGCCAGGTGTATCCAAGTATTTCCATGGACCAGAAGATAGAATTTAGATTACCGAAGGCAAAGAGGGTAGTTCCATCAAGTAATCCTGTTGAAATACTCTGGGATATGGCACTCATCTGTAAATAGTAGTTAGCAGTGATCTGTGCCACATATGCCACTGCAAAGACAATACCCAGCAAACTCAATATATGTTTTTCTTCAGGAGCGAATCTATGAATGGCTACAGTTAAAATAAGGTATAATGGTGAAATGAGGAAACAGGGAATAACAAACATTAGTATTTGCCAGTAATGCTGTGTGAAAGATTGGGCATAAACTTCTATGCCCTGCCAGTTAAAATTCAGTGGAAATATTACAAATGTAACTACCAGTGCAATCAGAAACATGCTTGATGCGATAGTAAGGCCTGTTGCAGACCATAAACCAACTCTAGCCTCGAGTAAAACCTGTTTAGGTGTTTTTTTTAAATTTAAGTTTTCTATCATGATATTCCCTCAATAATTTTTGTTGCAGATTTTCCCAAAAAAAATTAAAGGAATCATTCTTCCTTAAAGAACATTTTAGTTCGCATTTCACCTAAATTGGAAACTATACGTGATAAGTCACTTCCAGGAATACTAACCATGATATCTTCAGGATTTATACCCATATTTTCCCTAGCTGCAACATCACCAAATCCATAAGTGACTTTTCCAGCCATATAGGGAGTTGCAGCCATTGAACTACATATGGGGGCTGCGTCAGCACCCAGGCCATGTTCTCCAGAATCATATGCATTGGCATGGAGAATTTCCATTCCCTGTTTCGCATTGCAGAGAATAAATATAACATCTGGTTCAAATTCTGCTTTATTCAGAGGAGCAAAACTAATTGAACTGAATATTCCAGGGTTTATGTATGTTTCATTTTCTCTTGAACGTTGAACTGCAGGAATACTCTTATATAATCCTTTAGGAACCATAAAAGCACCACTTTGCACGTTTGCCGGATATTCACTCATATTTTTAAGTCCAGAATATCTGGCACCACCCATGCATTCTTCCTCTTCAATGGTTGAATAGAATATTTCTCCGTTCATGGCTTTTTCAAGTTTACCGCAGAACCTTGATTTGCCCTCTTCTTTTTTGATGTTTTTGGGCTCATTTACAGACCACTTTATGGCAACTGGTTCGTTTTCTAATTTTAAAAGCTGGTTTAAATCATCTCCTAATCTGTTTAAATTCATATTTATCTCTCCTTTCTCATAAAAACGTTTATTTACTCATTTTTTCCATTTAAAATATTTCTGTTGATTTCATTTTTTCATTAACATGTGGAGAAAGAAATCCCCGATGTCACTGGTGAATTTATGTTCATCCATTCCCTTGTTCTCCAACAGCTCTTTAGCCCAGTCACCCATGTTCACTTTACCATTGTATATTACGGATAGGAGAATGGCAGCTTCAGTAGGATCCACATCTGATCGGATTTTACCTTCATCTACTCCTTTTTGTATGGAATCTATGCCTATGAGCATTATTTCTTTGAACAATTCCCTTACTTCCTGGAATTCCTGGCTACTGGTCATTTTCTCCATATCAAACTGTTTTTTAATTAATGAGGGTGAATATAAAAGCCGGAAATAATCGGGATATTCATTAGAAAACTCCTTATTTGCATTAACATATAATTTTAACTTTTCCAAACCATTATTTCCCTTTTCTACTTCTTTTTTAACCATTTCTGCCCAAATTCGAGTGCCACGTGAGACTACTGCAAAGTACAGTGATTCTTTATTTTTAAAATAAAGATAAAGTGTGCCTTTGCCAAGACCAACTTTCTTTGCTATTTCATCCATTGACACTTCATCAAAGTTTTTTTCTGCGAATAATTTCCTAGCAGCATCTATAATGTCATTTTTACGCTGCTGTTTTTCTCTTTCTTTCCATTTAGCCATTGACATATTGCTTCACTCCGAACATTGTGACTGATAACCATATTTTACGACTAATAATTTATGACTAACCATTTATTTATATGACTTACCAGTCAGTTATATGACTAATTGGTATTGTACTATTTAAATATTTTGATTTAAAATAAATTTTTAATTACTGTTGAAGAAAATTCCAGTACTTCTGAAATAGAATTTTTATAAAATATTAAGAATAAAGATGAATTAAATAGTATGTAGTTACTTTAATCTTTTAAAATAAAATATAAAATAAAATAATGTATAAAAAATAATTTAATGTTTCAGGAGGTTATGAAATTGCCATTAAAATGATTTGAAAAAATTAATGATGGATATGATTTATTAAATCGGTTCATTACCTATTCTATAGCAATACATTCCCATGGTTGGGATTCTGTATCAATAGTGGCGTATAACTCTTTTTCTGTATCTTTTAGTAAATCTTCACAACCAAATTTCAAATCTGCAGCCTTTTTAACCGAATACATCCTGCCTCTGGCACTTTTAACAATTATATCGCCCTCTCGACTTATACCTATTATTAACTGGTTTATTTCTTTTGCCATAGTACATAACTCCTATTTTTTTTAAATTAAATTTTATGAATACAATAATGAAAAAATCTAAACCATAACCAATTTACTGTACATATTTATTGTAAATTCAAGTAAATCAATTTACACTTTAATCATATTTAGACTTTTAATAAATTCAGATTTTTAATCAATTTCAATTTTAATAGTTCAAAATCTAAGTTTAAATAAATTGAAATTACTAACCTATTCCATTCCATAATCTAAAAATATTTTACACTATTTTTTAATTAGTCTTTTTTGTCCATGGGATGTCCTGCACCCAGAACTGATGTTATCCTGTTATTTTTATCTTTAATTGGTTTTACAGATATATCAAACCATTTAAATTCTCCTTCTTTGGTCTTATATCTTTTTTCTATCCTGTAATCATCAATTTCTCCTGATAAAAGTTTTAAAAATAAATCGGCCGTTGTTTCTACATCATCAGGATGTGTAATGTCAGAGGAAGTTAATTTTAAGAATTCCTGTTCAGTATAACCCAATTCATTTAATAAATATTTGTTTACATTAATCCAGTGTCCCTTCGTATCGGTGACTGCCAGAGCCCGATCAGACAGATCAAAAATAGTTTTAAGTTGAGCAGCATAATCCCGTATTTCTTTTTCTGATCTTTTACGTTCACTAATATCTTCTACAATGACCAGAGAATTAATAGGTTTTCCATCAGTAGAAATACCAAATCCTGCAGTTACTTTGGCCCAGATAGTTTCATTATCTTTGCGAATGAATTTTTTTTCAAGTTCATAGAATTTAATTTTTCCAATGCGTAAACTTTCAAGTAATGACAGTTCTTCCTGGATATAATCCGGGTGGGTGAATTCTTTAAAACTCATGCTTTTAAGTTCTTCCCGGCTGTAACCCAACATATCTTCAAAGGCAGAGTTACAATTAATTACATGTCCTTTAGTATCTCCAGTTACTATCCCCACTTTGGCGTTGTTATACAGGTTTTGGAAAAGTTCACCAACTTCATCTAATTCTTTTTTTAACATTTTATGTTCAGTTAAATCTCTACTTACCCCAGAAATACCCACAATTTCTCCGTTTATGTCATGGAGTGGATTTAAAATTACTTCATATTCGTAAACTTTCTGGTCTAGACCAATTGAAGATGTGATCATTTTAACAGTTGAATCAGTTTCACAAACATGATTGCGTATTTTAGCCCATTTATCATTTTGTTCTTCTGGTAAACCCAGTTCTGGCCCGGTTTTACCTATGATCTCATCTTTAGTAAGATTCGCAGAATCACAAAAATGCTTATTTGCGCTGGTAAATCTCCCCTCAAGGTCATAACTGTAAATAAAATCTTTACTGGAATCAAAAATCAACCTTAAATGTTCTTCACTTTCAGCTAATTTCTTATCAAGATCATGTTTATAAACAGCAGCTTCAATTGAGACCACTAATAATTCAGAACTAACCGGTTTACTCACAAAACCATAGGGATTGGTAAGTTTAAGTCTTTCATAAGTATTTTTGTCTGTAAAAGCACTCATATATATAACAGGAATATCTAGAAGAGTTTTGATTTTGTTTGTTGCTTCAATCCCATCCATATCACCTTTTAAGGTGATATCCATTAAAATCAAATCTGGTTTTAGTTCTTGAGCTTTTTTAATTGCTTCATCACCACTAGCAGCAGTTCCTACAACTTCAAAACCAAAATTTATTAAATTATGTTTGATATCCATTGCAGTAATGGCTTCATCTTCTACGATTAAAATTTTAGTCATATACAGACTCCCTACTCTTGTTATTGTATAGTTACTAACTTATATTAAAATTTAATTGAAATTCAGTGGAAAGAAAGAAATAAGACTATATTTAGTCTTAAATCCATATTATAAATGGTTTTAGAGTCAAATTGGTATTAAACACACTCTGGTTGTTTAAATTAGAAATGTATTTAAAATTTAAATATTATCAGTTAATTAGAAACATATAATACACCATTTGCTGTTATTAAAAATAAGAAAATTATTCGGGATTTGGGGATAAGATTTGTAGGGTATTCTGGATTTGGGGGGGATAAGATTTTCAGGGGTTAATTTTTTATAAGTATTAAGATTTATTGGTTAATTGGATTTATTGTTGGGGAAACTAAATTTTTACTTAAGAAAAACTTAAATGAATGGTTTTTTATTACTTTTTAGAAGGGAAAAATGAGATGGATACAGAAAAATTATGGACAAAAGACTTTATCCTGGTTTCGGTGATGAATCTTTTCGTTGCACTGACCTTGTACTTGTTGCTGGTAACTACTCCTTCTTATGCTCTAAATGAATTTCATACCTCAACCAGTATAGCTGGTCTGGTTTCAGGTATTTTTATTATTGGTGGATTGTTCGGACGATTAGGGATTGGGCGCATCATTGATGATGTGGAAAATAGGAAAGTTTTAATTCTCAGTGCACTGGTTTTTGCCATTACATCAGCATTTTATCTGGTGGCAAATAATTTACCCCTGTTGATACTCAACCGATTCATACAGGGAATGGCCTTTGGAGTGGCAACCACAACTTTGGGAACAATTGTTGCTAATATTATTCCACTTCACAGACGAGGGGAAGGTATTGGTTACTTCATGATGAGTACAATAATAGCAACAGCAATTGGCCCTTTTTTAGGGATCATTTTACTCGAATATGCCAGTTTTGACATAATTTTCATTTTTAATCTAATATTATCCCTTTTATTCCTTGCCATATCCTTTACAGTCAGTGAACCTCAACATATTCTACCCAGACCAGAAAAAACCGAAAATCAGGGTAAGTTTAAAATTTCAAATTTCCTGGAATTTAAGGCCATACCAATCTCGGTTGTTGCATTGATCATGAGTTTTGCCTATTCAAGTGTGTTAACATTCATATCAATCTATGCTGAGGAGATTCATTTGGTAGAAGCTGCCAGCATGTTCTTCGTAGTATACGCAGCGGTAGTCCTCCTATCCCGACCATTTTCGGGCCGCCTACTTGATTCTAAAGGCGCAAATATTGTAATGTATCCCTGCCTTTTCATTTTCGCAATTGCAATGCTCTTATTCAGCCAGGCCCGGCTTGGAATAACTTTACTCCTGGCTGGAGCACTGTTTGGTTTAGGTTATGGTAATTTTCAATCCGTTGCCCAGGCAATTGCCATTAAAGCAGCCCCACTGCATAAAGTAGGATTGGCAACAGCCACCTTTTTCATGTTTTATGATTTGGGATTTGGTATAGGACCCTATTTATTCGGATTAATCATTCCTTTCACTGGATACCGAAATTTATATTCAATAATGGTTGTGGTCATACTTGCTGCCATTGTGTTGTACTATTTAGTACATGCGAAAAAAGGCCAACAGAAAAATACCAGTTAAGTAAAATACAACTAAGTTGGAACAAAATTTCATTAAAACTAACTAAAACCATGTTAAAATAGGTATAGTCAGTGAAGATAGGGATAGTTGGTTAAAATGAGTATGGTTAGATAGAGATATTAAATTAAATAGGGACCATTAGTTTAAAAAAGGAATGGGCTAGTTTAAAAAAAAGATTAAATGGATAAATTCACGCTTTATATCACGCTTTTAAATCAATACCATCAATGGCACAATTACGTGCAACACGATATCTGCTGAAAAATGGGATATCATGGCTGATTCTAAACCTTTCTTCCAGTAAAGCCACCCGCATATTATTCCCGCCACTGAGTTTAAAACGATAGTACGGATTATAACCAGTGGTGTGAGGGTGGTTAGAGTCATTACTGCTGGTAAGTGTCCTGCACCAAAAAATATTGCTGCTAAAATAATAGCTAACCACATACCTATCCTGGTTGGTTTCCCTTCACTGGTTTTTTTCACCTTAAAGAGTATCCACACAATAAGTGTCATTAAAAACAATCTTAACAGGAGTTCTTCATTTATTCCACCGTAGAAAGATGCTAAAAATCCCATCCATACTGGTGGATTAATGGAAGTTTGAGTTACACTAATTGCCACTCCTGCAACCGAAAACAGATAATCTAAAACAGTTATGATTATTCCTGCGACTAATCCCAGTCCAATTGACAATCCCAGTATTGATTTTAAGTAACTTTTAACTTCCCTACCTTCAAGCCACCCCTCCAGAATAGGAAGTCCCAATCCAACTTTTTTAGCCAGGTAAAGGCCGATAAAGATGGTTATGGCAAAGAGTATCACTGCCTGAATGAGCTGAGAAATCACCAAGACATATAATGGCACGGGTAAATTTTGCAGTATGCTTCCTTGAAGTGTTAGAGTGTAAGGCAGCACTGCCAAGGACCCTAAAATACTTGCAACCAGTAAAATGATATACATTTTCCAGTTAACAATATGATTTTTGGATACAGAATTTGTTCCATCTGAGGTTTTATTTTTAATTTGCATTTTTTTTATCCTCCCTTTATGAATTATTATTCTTTAATGAATGTACCATCATGTCCACAGTATACTCAATTAGTTCCTCCTGTGTCAGATCATTATTTTTCATATGCATTTTGATTGTTGGGGGCAGATTGAATACATTTTGCATGGATGAAGCTAAAACTAGATTAGTTTTTACTGGATCTAGATCTGATCTAATTGTTCCATCTTCCATGCCCTTTTGAAGTGCTTTACCAAACAAAGAAAAACCTTCTATTCTGCTTCTTTTTATTTCTTCCATTTGGGGGTGATCATGATCAATTGAAACCTTGTATGAAGCCCAGTTTACATCATAATAATCAGGGTATTCTTTATAGAACCTATAAAATGCATCTAAAAGCATTTTGACTTTTTCAATCCCAGTTTTGCCGTTATTATAATTCTCTTTGAACATTTTATTTAGAATCTGTGTACCCCTAATGGATATGGCCAGATATATTTCTTTTTTATTTTTAAAATAGAGATATAGAGTACTTCTGCCTAATTCTGTTCCTTTAGCTATGTCTGCCATGCTAATATTTTCATAGCCTTTTTCAAAGAATAATTTCTCGGCAGTATCTATAATATTCTTTCGCCGCATTTCTTTTTCTCTTTCTTTCCTATCGGATATTGTCATTCCAACCACTTCTAATGACATACTTTCACTAATTGTCATTGAATAAACATTTACGTAATAAATGTCATGTAATGACATTATTTAATAAAATGTCTAAGAAGTATTTAAAGTTTTCCATAAATTTTTTAAAACCAATAAAGCACTAATCTCTAACCGTTTGATGTTTAACTGTTTGATATTACCGTTTGATGTTTAACCACTAAATTTCCAAACCAATATTGTCCCGATTTAATTTGCTCAGAAAAAGTAGTATTCAGATTTAATTTGCTCAGAAAAGCAGTATTAGATTAAAAATTAAATGAAAAATAAAAATAGATAATTATGTGTGTTTTAAGTTCAGTTTTTTAGTGATCTATTCTTTATGCAGTGTTGATAACTTTCAGAGACTAAAACCTTTTGCTGTAGTCCAGCTCACGAAAGTTAATATGGTATTTGGTCCCATGACTCCTATCAATTGTAATATTACCATCAAGCTGGTTAACTAAACTATTTACCAAATCCAGTCCAAGAGAATCAATTTTTTTAAAGTCAAAGTCTTGGGGTAAGCCAATGCCATCATCAGCAACAGTTAAGGTGTGATTATCATTTATTTCAAGTTCAATGGTTATTGAACCATTTTCATGGGGGAATGCGAATTTTAAACTGTTTGTCACCAGTTCGTTGATGATTAAACCAAGGGGTATTGCAGTTTCCATGTTCAGTTCAACATCTTCAATATTTAAGATTAGTTCAATTGTGCCGATTTTAACTTCATAGGTATAAAAAATCTCTGAAACCAATTTTTCTACATATTCCTTGAAGTTTATATGGCTAAGATCATGAGATATGTATAATTTCTCATGAATCATGGCCATGGACTTAACCCTACTTTGACTATCTTTAAGAATGTCTTTCGACTCTTCTTCCTTAACATAACTACGTTGGAGGTTGAGCATGCTGGATATGATCTGCATGTTGTTGTTAACCCGGTGGTGAATTTCCCTTAATAAATCGTCTTTTTCTTCCAATGACTTTTCAATTTTTCTTTCAGCCATTTTACGTTGAGTAATATCCTCAGAAATACCTAAAAGATAATTGGGGTGACCTTTTTCATCAAGGAGTGGTATTTTTTTGGTGTGTAATATCCTTTCACCCTGGTTCTTGGTGTGGATGGTTTCTTCGAGAATATCCTGAAGTTCCTTCCTGTTTAGAACTTCTCTATCCTTTTTGGTGTAAAAATCAGCTTCGTCCCTGGTGAAAAAATCATAATCAGTTTTCCCAATCAATTCATCCCTATTAAAACCCCAAATTCGTTCTGCAGCTTTATTAACCCTTTCAAATTTAAGTTCATCTGCAGTTTTCACGAAGATAACATCGGGTATGTTTTCAATGATGTTCTCCAAAAACTGTTCATTCTCTCTTAATGCTTTTTCTCTTAATTTAAGATCAGTGATATCCTCCAGTACTAATACTATTCCCTCTATTTTCCCATCTTTTTTCATTGGACTATAATTGGCTTTAACGTATTTTGTTTCGCCTTTCCGATTCACATATTCCCATTCAGAGGGAATTGATTTACCAATTAAAATATTTTTAAATGCAGATAATGCTTTATTTAAATTTACTTTTAATTTTGGGGCTATTTGCGTCACGTTTTTACCTGTGACATCCTCAAATCCAGTTAACTTTAATGCTTTAGGATTTGTTCCGATAATGGTACCTTTTTTATCAAATAAAACTATGCCCTCTGATGCAGTTTCAACTACATAGCGATATTTTTCCTCACTTTCACGTAACTTTTTTTCAGCTTTCTTGATACTGGTAATGTCACGAGCTAAACCCATGATCATCTTTCTATCATTAATTTCAACTCCAGCAAAGCGTATTTCCACCGGAAATTCAGTTCCATTTTTTCGTTTCTGATGGCCATATAAAGTGAGATGTTTTTCTGTTATTTTAGACCATTCTTTCTGGGCGTTTTCCAGGTTGAAATCCAGTTCTATATCCATTATATTCATCTGCAATAACTCTTCCCTGGTATAACCTAAACTTTCAATGGCCTGCCTGTTAACATCCAGTATATTCCCGTTAAAATCATGCACAAAAAGGGCATCGGCAGCGTTTTCTACCAGCTCTCGGAATTTATGTTCACTCTCACTTAGAGCATTTTCTGCATTTTTCCGGTCGTTGATATCTTTGTTACTGGCCCTGCGACCTAAAAATTCACCATTTTCCGTGAATATCGGTTGACAGTTATGGCTGATCCATATTTCTTCACCATTCTTTCTAATTATCCGGAATTCAATATAACTATTTATTTTTGCAGTGAATAACTCATTTTCATGTTCGAGAATTATTTCTTTATCATCCGGATGTGTAATTTTCACCAGTAACTCAGGATCATCCTGGAATTCCTCTGGTTTATAACCTGAAATACGTTCACATGATGGGGAAACGTATAATAAACTTTTATCCGGACTGATCCAGTACTCCCAGTCGTAAGTAAAATCAGCAACCATTTTAAACTTCTGTTCACTTTCTTTTAAATCCATTTCGAGCTTTTTACGTTCACTGATATCCTTTAAAGTTCCAAAAACAGCGCTTATTTTTCCTTCATCATCAGTTAGGATGGATGGACTTAAGATTACCGGGAACCTTTCCCCATTTTTCCTTTTAAAAATCAGTTCGACTTCTTTTAACTTTCCTTTCAAAACCTTTTCAAGGTTAGACTGAATTTTATGAGTTTCTTCTCGAGGCCAGTAAGGATGGGGAAGTCCGGTTCCAATTAACTCCTCACGGGAAAATCCAGTCATCTGAGAAAGGGCATGATTAACATTTAAATGCACTCCATTTACATCTAAAATAGAAAATCCATCACCCATTGAATCGATGATATTCTCATTGAACTTGTTACTTTCAATCAATTTTTTTTCTGCTTTTTTACGGTCAGTTATGTCAATGGATAGGATGAAAATTCCTTCGGGTACTGGAAAAACACGCAGTTCAAACCACCTGCTGGTGCCATCTGGATAAATGAAATAATTTTCCATCTGATCTGATTTGCGTTCTTTCATAGCCTCTTTCAGCATACTGAACATTTCAGTATCAACTATATCCGGGTACACCCCCATCATGGTGTGGCCCATTAAATCTTCTTTTTCTAATTTAGCATGTTGGGCAGCGGCTTCGTTTAAATAAATATAACGCCAATCTGGGCTGATAATCTGACATCCTTCCATCATATTATCCAGGGCATTTTGATATTTTTCTTCATTTTTCTTAATTTCAGTTATATCCCTTCCCACTACCACCGAACCGGTGATTTCACCGTTTTCATCCTTTATAGGTCCAAAACTATAACTACCCCACCATTTCTCTCCAGTATCTTTCCTTTGAAGTATGTATCGTTCATTGAATACCTTTTCACCTCTAAGAGCCCTGGGAACTGCCCACATATCCAGTGGGGCTAAAGTACCATCTTCAAAATAAACATCAATATAATCAGTGAATTCGGATAGTGTTCTGTAAATTTCTTCTTTGCTTTTGAACTTATGAAAGGTGGCAAAAGCCTCATTGAAGTCAATGAAATTTCCATCAACATCAGAAACAAATACCGCATCATTCATACTCTCTATTACTGTGTTGAGTTTGTTTCTGCTTTCAATTAAATTTTCTTGAATCTCTTTACGTTCAGTAACATCAACCACGGTACCAACGAGGCTGGTGGCATGTTTTTGGTCGCCTTCACCCTCAAAAGTTGCCGTTCCATGTGCTTCAATCCACCGTATATTCTGATCACGATAAATACGATATTCTGCAGAATATGGTTGGGGTCTGGCAGGATCTAGTGCTTTTGTTACCTTTTTCCAGACACCTTGAATGTCATCAGGATGCAAAAGTTTAAGAATCTCCTGATTTGGACATTCACTTCCACTAATCCCGAAAATCTCTTTATATTTGTCATCATAGGTGGAAATATCGTTCAAGGGGTCATAATGCCACCAACCCATTTTTGCAGCATCTAGAGCAAGTTGAAGTTGTTCGGAAAGTGTTTTCTGATTATCTTCCGCTTTTTTACGTGATGTGATGTCTTCAAATGTTGTGTAAACTTGATACGGTCTGAGTTCCCCCTCTTTAAATTGGGGGATGGCATCTATTTTAATCCAGTTGTTCTCATTTTTTTCAGGGTTAAAAATACCCATAATAACATTTTTAACTTTTTTTCCAGTTTTTAAAGCCACCATGGAGGGGTGGTCTTCACCAGGAAATGCGGATCCATCTTCATGAATACTCTTCCAGCGAGGATCAGATGAAGTTCTTCCATTCATTTCATCCATGGTCAGGCCCAATATTTTTTCTGCTGCTGGATTTGCAGATATTACTTTACCAGTACTATCCTGGTAAACCAGGCCCAGAGTCATGGTTTCGAAAAGACTGCTAAAAGTTTCTTCACTTTTCATCCGGGCTTTTTCGCTTTTTGCCAGCAATTTTTCAGTCTTATTTTTGTAGATAGCTAGTTCAATTGCGTATTTAATTTCAACAGCATCAAATGGTTTGGTTAAATTAACATATGGTTCAAGTCTGGTTTTTACAATAGTAGTTTTATCAGAATTATTAACTAAAAATATGGTTGGAATATTAAGTTTTTTTAAGTTAAAAACAGTATCAATAATGTCCTGTTTATCAGGGGTGATAAGGTCCATTAAAATGAGATCCGGCATTATTTCTAATGCTTTATTAATTACTTCTTCGCCTTCACCGGCCATGTAAGATACTGAATAATCAAAAGATTCAAGAATCCTTTTAGTATCCATGACCTCAACAGCATCATCCCCCACCAAGAAGATTTCGACATCTGTCATATGGTTCCCGGCTAATATGTATGTGCTTAATCATATTTGTTTTTTTATAAATTCATTCTGGATGATAATTAAATCAGGAAAGGATAGGAAAGGATAATATTAAGCTAAAAAATTAGCCTTAAAATTTACTAGTACTTCCACTTTATTTTAAGTAATTAAACTTGCTTGAAAAGTTAACTCACTCAAAAGATTTATATATAAAAAAACCCTAACAGTTACTTTCGGTGATGGGGTTCACCATTAAATGCTTTTATAAGAAGCTGATGACTCCTGGAAAACTTGAAAAAACAAAGGAAGAAGCAAAAATGTTAGATAAAAATGCATTACTAGGTAATACTATCTTAAAATATCATTCTATTTTAAAATACCCAACTATTTTGAATTACGTTTATTATTTGAATGGTAAAGATAAATTCAAGACTAAAATAGTTGAATTTCAGTTGGAAAATACTCCTCTACAAACTATTTAATCAGGAAGTGTTTCTAAATGGAATTTCAACATGTTGCCTTTAGCGTAGCCATCATAATCTTACTCGGTTTACTCTCAAGCAAAATCTTCAAAAAGGTTAAACTTCCAGGATTATTGGGAATGCTATTTTTGGGCATAATAATTGGCCCTTATGGTTTTAACCTAATTGATAACGCCATACTTAATATATCTGGAGATTTAAGGGCAATCGCACTTATAATAATCCTTTTGAGGGCAGGTTTTGGCATCCACATGGAGGGACTGCGTAAGGTAGGAATGTCCGCGGTTAAAATGAGCTTTATCCCTGATTTGATGGAGGGATTAACTGTAATGTTTGTATCCTGTTATCTCATGGGGTTTTCCCTTGTTGATGCCGGGATGTTAGGATTTATCATTGCAGCTGCATCTCCTGCAGTTATCGTCCCACAGATGCTTTCCTTTATAAAAAGGAGAATGGGAACCCAGAAAGAAATCCCACTTATCATATTAACCGGTGCATCTGTGGATAATGTCCTGTCCATAACCCTGTTTTCAATATTCGCGGGGATGTACGGAAGTCAGCACGTAAATTACTTAATGACCTTCCTCAGCATCCCCCTACAATTTGCACTGGGAATTTTGTTCGGTTTGATCACTGCAGTCATCCTGATATTCGTCTTCAAACGCTTTAATATACGTAATACAGAGAAAACATTGATAATTTTAGCATCTGCTATTCTATTAAAGAATTTAGGGGATGTTTTAAGTAGTATGGTTCCTATTGCAGCTCTGATAGGCGTTATGGTAATTGGGTTTGTGATACTGGAGAAAATGCCAGAACTGGGAATGGAAATATCAAGTAAACTGGATAAAATATGGATATTTGCAGAAATACTACTCTTTGTACTGGTTGGAGCACAGGTGAATATTCAACTGGCAGCCTCATTTGCAGTGGTTGGTCTTGCCATAATCTTAATTGGTTTAACTGCACGCAGTGCCGGGGTTTACCTGTCACTAATGGGGTCAAAACTCAATTTAAGGGAGAAAATCTTCTGCATAATTGCATACACACCTAAAGCCACAGTCCAGGCAGCCATAGGGGCAATACCCCTTTCCATGGGGGTGGCCACAGGTCCGGAAATTCTGGCTATAGCAGTGATTGCCATACTTTTCACAGCACCTTTGGGTGCTTGGGGAGTGAACTGGTATGGTGAAAAAGTTCTAAAACCAAATGAATAAGATTTTGACAAAATTAAGGTTTTGACAAAATTAAAGGAAAAATTTCAAAAAAAGAAGGAAAAACAGGGGTAGTGTAAAATAAATTAGGGTAGTGTAAAACTATCCCCTTTTCTGGTAGGTGTAGAAACCGTATCCCAAAATTATTATAATTGCCAGCCAGTAGGTGTACACTAAAAATGTGGGCAAAGCAAAGTAAAGAATTGCCAGTATAACACCCAGTACCATCATTAAAATACCGTTTATTTGATTGCTCATTTTTCCCAACTCCCTTTAAATTCTTATATATTATTTTTTTCTTTTTTCTTTTAAGAGTTTTCCCATTTACAAATAACCGGGACATCTGTTTTCTTTTTATTCACTTTTTCATATGCTCATCAAATTCAACCTGCTTTTTTCTTTGATGGTAAAAATATGCTGGTAATGAATCCTAAAAGCAGGATCAATGATAAAACAGTGAATGTCTGTTTCATTGCAGAGCTTATGGATGAATCAATGATCTGGGCTGAGTAGGGTACCAGTTCAGGTGGTATGGAAGGAGTACCAGTTTGCATTTTTTCCACGTAGCCTATAAGACCCTCCTGAATTTCTTGAGTGGACATGTTACTGGCTACTCCAGCTGTTTCTATTCCAGATGTCAATCCACCGAATATGCCCAGCAAGAGTAAAACTCCGATAAGGGCAGTTCCCAGGGAGTAACCCAGATTTTTGAAGCAATTGAGTAATCCAGAAGCATCAGTTTCCTGGTCATCTCCTGCTGCTGACATGGTGATATTGGTTAACTGGGAAAGCAGTAAACCCACACCCACACCAAAGACTACAGTACCAGGCACCAGATCTATTATCTGCGTGTTAATGTTGAACACTCCTCCCAGTATGTATGTTCCTCCTGCTGCAATCAAAAATCCAACCATAATAATATATTTGGACTCAAGAGAGGATGATAATTTAGCACCAATGAGTGAAAAGACAAGGATAGTTATTGAGGCGGGCAGGAGGGCCAAACCAGTATCAAAAGCACTTAGTTTGGTAACCTGCTGCAGGAATACCGGTATGATGAAAAGAAAGCCGGCCAGTGGTATCTGCTGTATAACCGAATTCAGGTTTCCCAGCCCAAACACACGATTTTTCAGTAGGCTTATATCTGATAATGGTTCCATACCTTTTTTGATTCTTCTTCGCTCCCACCATAAAAAGACTACAAAGAGAACTGCACCAGAACCTATCAGTACTGAAACATATTCCCAGTTTTGAGGTTTGGTAAGAAGTAAAATGCCCAGAACAATCAGTATCAGGGAAACTATGGAAAGTAATGCTCCCACTATGTCTAAATCTTTCCATTTAAGGGTTGGTTTTGATTCGGTTAAGTAATGTCTGAACAGTAATATAATCACAACAAATACCAGTTCGGATCCAAATACCAGTCTCCAGCTTAGGTAGGTGGTGAAAACCCCTCCCACTATGGGCCCCACAGCAGCACCCACCGCTGCAATACCACCCCAAATCCCAAAAGCCGTGACTTTGTCCTTACCCTTGTAACTGGCCCCTACCAGGGTAGTGGTGGCTGGGAGAATCATAGCAGCACCAATACCTTCCAGAACAGCCCATCCTAAAAGTAGCATCCCTGCATTAATACTTAAGGTAGCGGTGATGGTCCCGGAAGCATAGATAATCAGCCCTATGAGGAATGTTTTCCTCCTGCCCAGAATATCCTGAATTTTACTCCCCAGTAACATAAAAGAAGCAATAATAAGAGCATAAAGTGCAATAATAGATTGAATAACAGATAAACTAGTGTTTAACTCCACAACCAACGTGCTTATGGCCACATTCATTGCAGATGAATCTAAAACAATGATAAAGATTGCCATGCAGGCAATTAAAACTACTCCCCATTTGTATGGACTACTGCTCATTAATAACCCCCTGAATTATCAACACTTAAATCAAACAGTTATCAGTTGAACTATTTATGTATATTATCATTAATATACCTTTTAAAGTGTTTTTGGCAAGTTTTGCCATGGATATATGCTAAGTTTAATTGGATGTTTGTTTCATGTTACGGAATTGTAGACTATAAATTAAGGAAAAGGGGGAATAGTTATAAGTTTTTTAAAAAACAAAATATTGATAACATTTAACAATGGGATATTATGTGTAGTTAAAATGATATTATGCGTAGTTAAAATTAATATCTTTCTTGGAGATTTCAAAAAAACCCTCGGAGATTATTCAAAAATATTGTATTTTACTAAAGATCCTTGCAGATTACTGAAAATGGCATAGATTATAATGGTTTTGCTCGGATAAGGAGGTCAATGGATGGGACAAAGAGATCTTAATGGTGCTGAATTAATTGGTGCGATAATAGATAGCTCTCCTATCCCTCAATTTATCATCAATCCGGATCACAAGGTTATTTTTTGGAATAAAGCCCTGGAAAAATACACAGGAATCAGTGCAAGTGAAATACTGGGAACAGACAAACACCGTACTGTATTGTATCATGAAGAAAGACCATTAATGGCGGATTTGTTGGTGGACCATGATCTAGAGGGGTTACACAGATGGTACAAGAATAAGTTCAGAAAATCCCCTTATGTGGAGAATGCATTTGAAGCCGATGATTTCTTCCCTGATGTTGGTGAAAATGGCATATGGCTTTATTTCACCGCTGCAGAAATTAAAGATGATGAAGGTAATATTATTGGTGTTTTGGAGACACTGGAAGATATCACCCAACGTAAAAATATGGAATTAAAACTGAGGCATTCTGAAGACGAATGGGAATTTACCTTCAATGCATTAACTGATCCAATAGCCATTATAGATGTGGACCATAACATAAAAAAAGTCAATAAGGCCATGGCCAAGGGTTTAAACCGGGAATCACCTGACCTGGTTGGTGTGAAGTGTTATTCCGTGGTTCATGGTACCAGCGAGCCACCATCTTTCTGTCCCCACGTCCACCTCATAAATGATCAGCGTCCCCACACCAGTGAATTCTTCATTGACCGGCTCCACGGAGATTACAGTGTCTCAGTTTCACCTATAATCGATGATGATGGTCAGTTAAGGGGTAGTATCCATGTGGCTCATGATGTGACAAAACGTCGACAGATGGAGATTGCCTTAAAAGAGAGTGAAGAAAAATTCAGGGAAGTGTTCAACAATGCCAATGACATGATCAGTCTGAACCTCATGAAAGAAGATGGTCTCCCTGGGAAATTTATGGAGGTAAACCAGGTCGGTCAGGAAAGACTGGGTTACAGTCGAGATGAATTTCTGCTTATGTCTCCTGCTGATATTGTGGCCCCTGATTTCCGGGATAAAATGCCTGAAAATGCAAAAAACCTAAATAAACATGGTTATGCTAATTTTGAGATCACACACGTTACCAAGGATGGAAAAAGAATACCAGTAGAAATTAGCAATCACCTGTTCCATCTTCAGGGCCAGGAAGTGGCCATTGCTGTTACCCGTGATATCAGTGAACGTAAGAAAGTTGAAAATGCTGTGGTGGAAAGTGAGAAAAAATATAGAACCCTGTTTGAAAACATGCTGGAAGGCTTTGCCTACTGTAAAATGCTCTTTAATGGAGAAGGTCAACCATGTGACTGGGTATATATTGATGTCAATCATGCTTTTTATAAACTCACCGGCCTTAAAAACATCGAGGGGAAAAAGGTAACGGAAGCTATTCCGGGTATTATAGAGGCACAACCAGAATTATTTGAGATATATGGTCGTGTGGCCGTGACTGGGGTGCCTGAAACTATTGAGATCTATTTCAAACCCCTCAAAATATGGCTGAATATATCGGTATTCAGCCCGGCTAGGGATTACTTTGTGGCTGTTTTTGAAAACATAACCAAACGTAAAAATGCAGAAATGGCTTTAAAAGAAAGTGAAAAGAAGTACCGTCTTATTTCTGAGAATTCAGGGGATGTGATATGGATGATGGACTTAGACTCCCAGATGTTTAGTTATGTAAGTCCATCAGTCCATAAATTAAGGGGTTTCACTGCAGAAGAAGTGTTAAAACAGTCCCTGGAGGATGTGTTAACCACTGAATCATACCAGTACATAATGGAAAGGTTACCACTGAAAATCCAGGCTTTCCTTTCGGGAGATGAATCTGTTAGAATGCAAACATTCCGTGTTGATCAGGTATGTAAAGATGGCAGCACAGTTCCCACAGAAGCTGTAACTAATATAATGACTGATGATGAGGGAAACATAACTGGTGTTCTCGCGGTTAGTAGAGATATCACCCAAAGGCTGGAAATGGAAGAAGAAATACAACAGTCCCTCCAGGAAAAGGAAATGCTACTTAAAGAAATCCATCACCGGGTTAAGAATAATCTTATGATCATTTCCAGTCTCCTGAATCTTCAGTCTAGATACATAAAAGACAAAGAGGCTTTAAGTATTTTCAAGGAGAGCCAAAGCAGGGCAAACTCCATGGCACTTATACACGAAAGACTGTACAGATCCGATGATCTAAAACGGATAAACTTCGGTGATTACATCCGAAAACTTTCAAATGACCTTTTCCGCACTTATGTGGCTGATAATGGTAGGATAAAATTGAATATTGATGTTGAAGATGTGATGATGGACATCAACACTTCCATTCCATTGGGTCTGATTCTGAATGAACTAGTATCAAACGCCCTTAAACATGCTTTCCCTGGGGATATGGGTGGTGAAATAAACGTTGTTTTCAAATCATCAGGGGATGATTACCAGTTAACAGTTAGTGATAATGGTATTGGATTACCCGCGGATCTGGACTATAAAAATACAGACTCACTTGGAATGCAACTGGTTAATAATTTAACTGGCCAAATTGATGGAAATCTTGAATTAGACGCCACTAACGGAACTAAATTCAGTATTATATTCAAAGAAAGAAAGTATGGTAAATAAAAAATGTAGCAAATTCCATTAGGGTAAAATAAGTTTGAGGTTTAAATGAATTGGAAAATCACCCTTAAATTACTTAAAACACCGGAAAAATTAGGTCGATTATCAGGGGTATTAGCTTATGAGCATTATTTTAACCTTTTAGATTTAAACAAAAAAAATTTGAAGGTTATTAAGATGGAAAGGTCTTAAGATGGATATTTCCAATAAATCCAGAAAATCCAATAAATCCAGAGAACAACTTTTAGCTGAGCTGAAAGCTTCGTATGAGGAAATTTCCACACTGAAAGAGGATAACCAGAAACTTAAAACGGATAAGCAGAATATCCTAAAAACTAATCAGAATCTCCTAAATGTTAATCAAAATCTCCAAAATGATAACCAGAGGGATGATTCTTGCCAGGATAGGTTCATATCCCAAACTGCCCTTGATTTTTTGGAATTACCCTTAAATCAGGATATTTACCATTTCATCGCAGGAAAAATAGGGCATCTAATTGATGAGGGCTTTGTAATTATATTCATTTACCATCCTGATTTGGATATTTTTAAAATAAAGAGCATGGCTGGTGACCCCCTAAAAATTAAAATTCTCATGGATACTCTTCCTGAAGAAGATTGGTATAATTTTAATATTCAATGGAATGCTTTTTCCCCTACAAGTAGGAAAATGCGGGCAAAAAATCAACTGTACCTGCTTGATGTTGGGTTTTTTGAGATTATGGGTGGACAGTTACCACAGGAAGATTGTCGTAATCTTGAAGAAAACTTAGACATAGGTCATATCTATGTTATTGGGTTTGGATGGGATGATAAACTCTATGGGAGTGCTGTTATCTTCTCGAGTAATGAAAAACCCCTTGAAAATTGCAGTTCAATTCAAACCCTGGTGAACCTGGCAGCAGTGGCATTAAAAAATAGAACTGCTGAGGAGGCATTGCGTGCTAATGAAGAGAAATTCCACAAGCTCTTTGACAATGCCAATGATGCCATCTTCCTGCACAAGCTCACCGAAGATGGAATTTCTGGAAAATTTGTTGAGGTCAACAGTGTAACCAGCCAGATACTTGGTTACACCCATGAAGAACTCCTTGAAATGTCCCCTCGAGATATTGAGGATATTGAATCATTTGCGGGTTCTGAATACATGGACAATCTCCTTAAAAATGATAAAATCACCTTTGAAACATCTCTCATATCCAAGGATAATCTTAAAATACCAGTTGAGATCAGCACTCATATTTTCACCTTGAACAGGGATAAACTATCTTTATCCATTGCCCGGGACATAACTGAACGCAAGAAGATGGAAGAACAGCTCCAGGTTTCTCTTGAAGAAAAAGAGATGCTTTTAAGGGAAATTCACCATAGGGTTAAAAACAATCTGATGATCATCTCCAGTCTTTTGAACCTCGAATCCCGTTATATTGAGGATCAAGAAGTTCTGAATGTTTTTAAAGACACTCAAAATCGTGCCAGATCAATGGCCCTTATTCATGATCGATTGTACCAATCAAGCCATTTTAAAAGCATAAATATTGGGGATTACATCAGTACCCTGGCTGCTGATCTTTTCAAAACATATACTGCTGATTCTGACCTTGTAACCCTTAATTTAAATGTTGATGATGTAATGTTGATATTAACACCATGATCCCGGTGGGACTCATTGTAAATGAACTTCTATCCAACTGCCTGAAACATGCATTTCCTGATGATAAGAGTGGTCAAATAGACATAAAATTCCATTACAATCATCCAAAATATTTATTAATTATCGAAGATGATGGTGTTGGATTTCCGGAAAATATTGACCATAAAAAATCAAAATCACTGGGTTTACGACTGGTGGACATTTTATCAGATCAGATTGATGGAACAGTAGAGCTTAAAAGGGATAAAGGAACACAATTTTGTATAGAGTTTGAAGAAAAAAAGTATGTATACAAGTAGAAGTATGTGTACAGTTATAACAGTACGTTTACAAGTATAATATTTGAAGTAAATGAGAATTTCCCTGACTAATATTGGAATACTTATACTCAAGGGAAAAACTATTAATACTCCACTCTATTACTCTTTATATATTCTGGAAATGCATAAATTAACTCTCCCTTTATATTATAAAGGCATAAAAACCATAAGAACTATACAAATATGAAATAAATTAAATATGATTAGGTGAATTCATGAGTAAAGATGAACAAAGAATACTGAAGGAGCTTAATTCAAGGATGAAAGAATTTAGAGCAGCTTTGCAGGATGAACAGAAGAAACAGGATCTTCAGGATAACATTCCAGGTTCACAAGTTCTTATCAGATTTGAAATATTTCTCCCATCCCAAAATCCAGAGGAATTTGTGGATGGTTTATTCCTGTACCTGAATGATGAGGGTGAAATCTCCAATGCAGAGTACTACTTCAGGGATATGTCTGATGTGGAAGTAATAAACATACCTGAAGAAGATCTCCCAGTTATTAAAGATCTTTTCGGTGATGCATTTACTCTCGAAGTTGAGTAAATAGTTTCAAAAAGGGCAAATAGTTCTAAACATGCAAATAGTTTAAAATAAGCAGTTAATTTAAATAGGCACTGCTTTAAAAGCGAAATAAATAGCTATTGAGATATATCATTGAGATAAATAGCTATTCTGGGAAAAAATTATAATAATTTTTTTTCTCATAAACTAGCTTTAAAGACCTATTTTTTAAAACCTTTTGATAATTTTTAAAATCATTCTTACCTACTTTTTTGATTCTGAAGAGTATAAGTGCATAAAACTAACTAAATTTTAATAGGATTGCACTTGCATTTAGAAATCATTATACTTGATGAATTTCATTATTATACTTGATAAATCGTTACTGAATACGATGATTATCAAGTAGAAATGGATACATTGATTTTATAATTATTCAAATAACACGTTATTTCAAATAAATTTTTCAAGGGGATTTTAAGCCTGGAATTTATGTTGCAAAGTTTATATATGTGAAAATTTATAAATATATAAATAATTTAAACAAGATGGTAAAAATAAGCAGCCTAAATGCCTTTTAAAAGGTTAATATTAGGATTTTGGGGTATTGGTGTATAATTAGCTTTCAATTAATTTCAGATATTTTACTTTAAAAAATTATTTCAACATGGTTTTTATGATTCCATTTGGTTAATATAATCCTGATTTACTCACCACACCACTAAAAACTGTTTTTACCATGATTACTGGAGGATAAAAATGCGAAGTTTTGAGAAATTAACTTCTTACATCCCACTTAGAAAGTCAGAATCAGGAGGATCTAAAAATATAGGACTCCTGGTAGATGGCCCCAATATGTTGAGGAAGGAATTCAGCCTTAATTTAGATCTTGTAAGGGAGATAATAGCAGAATATGGTAACATGAGGGTGGGTAAAGTTCTTTTGAACCAGTATGCCTCTGATAAACTCATTGAAGCCATAGTAAACCAGGGATTCACACCAATTGTGGTGGCAGGAGACACCGATGTTTACATGGCAGTTGAGGCCATGGAACTGATTTACAATCCTAATATTGATGTAGTAGCCCTTATGACCCGGGACGCTGATTTTTTGCCCATCATCAATAAAGCTAAGGAAAATGGGAAAGAAACCATAGTTATTGGAGCAGAACCTGGATTCAGTGCAGCACTACAAAACTCGGCAGATGATGCCATAGTCCTGAAAGCAGAAAGTCCTAAAAAATATCCCAAGGATGACTGAAATGCTTATATGTTCTTCCTTGGATGAAGTAAAAAGAAGGGAAGCTGCTTTCAGATTCATTGCCACCACAGTAAATCATGAAGGAAGATCCAGTTTATACGACCTTTCAGGCCTAGCCGGAGGATTTCCTGTAAAAAAATCAGACCTCCCCTTCCTGGAAACCTATTCTGGTCCTGCTATTTTTGAATTAAGTCTGCAGAAAGAGGGAAAAAAGCATCTGGGTGGAGAAAAAGTAGCTGCATTCAACCGAACCAGTGCTGCCATACTTGCCACTATCCTGGCCCTGGTAAAACACGGGGAAGAAGTACTACACTACTTACCTGAATTACCTTCACACCCCTCCATTCCTCGCAGTGCGAAACTTCAGGGTGCATCCTATGCTGAATTTGATAATATTGGGGATTTCCAGCTTAGTGAGAAAACATCCCTGGTGGTCATAACCGGATCCACCATGGATCACCAGGTAATTCCTTTAGATGATTTTGAGAAGATAATCCAGATTTCCCACAAGAAACAGATCCCTGTATTGGTTGATGATGCATCAGGAGCACGGATACGTACTGTTATCTACAATCAACCACGAGCACTGGACATGGGGGCAGATCTGGTTGTAACCAGCACGGACAAACTAATGAATGGGCCCAGGGCTGGTTTGATGGCAGGTAAAACCGAGCTTATTAACCAGATAAAAGATAAATCGCACCAATTTGGGCTGGAAGCCCAGCCACCCATTGTTGCAGGGATAGTTAGGGCACTGGAGGCTTTCAATCCCCAGAAACTTTTAAATTCCATGGATAGGAGAGATAAACTCAGTATCATGGTGGGGAACGTGTTGAGTGGAGTGAAGAAAACACCCACTGGATTTATGATTTCTGCATCGAACCTGAAAAAAGAAATCATTCCCCATGAACTTGATGGTTCCCTTTCTGATCGTGAATGTGCAACTTTAATGGCCATGGTACTTTTAAAAGAACATCATATCATTACCATTCCAGCCTTGGGAATGCCTGGAGTTTCCACAACCATCCGTTTTGACCTGTCCGCAGCAGATGCAGAAAACTTGGATGATACCCAGATAGTACATGCCATTAAGGATTCAATAAAACGGGTCAGGGAAATGATAGCCGATGAAGAAACCTGTTTGAATGTGTTATACGAGTAAATTAGATGAGTGGATGGGACCTGATTTAGAACTCGTTTTGATTAAACTTGATTCATGGTAACGTGATTAATCCGGTGAATGATTAATCAAATGGACTTATCTACTCTAAACCAATACTACTTTTCACTTTTTTCTAGATACAACATTTTTTAGAAATGATAATCATAAAAACTAGAAATAATCATCTTTTAGAAATAATAATCATCTTAAAAATGATAATTAACAAACTAAGATAATTAACAAATTAAAGTGTATAGCACCGATTATTTGTGGTAAAATGATAAAAATCAATGGATCATTTGGAGAAGGTGGAGGGGCTCTTTTAAGGGTTTCAACTGCTCTTTCTACTGTAACTGGGAAAGAATTTACCATTTCTAATATCCGCAGCGGTCGTCCCAAACCCGGGTTAATGCCCCAGCACTTAAACTCAGTCAAGGCCCTGGCTAAGCTCTCCAGTGCAGAGGTTACTGGATTGGAATTAGGTTCAACCCATATAACTTTCACTCCAGGACCATTAAAAGGGGGAAAACTGGAAATTGATGTTAAAACTGCAGGTAGTGTAACATTGATCCTTCAGGCCTTGATTATTCCCTCCTTATTTGCAGATCAGGCGGTGGAAATTAAGATCAGGGGTGGTACTGATGTTAGATGGGCTCCGCCCTTTGATTATCTGGAACGAGTAACCCTCCCAGTGTTGCAGTCCATGGGCATTGACATAAATCTGGAGTTATTGCAAAGGGGTTATTATCCTCGTGGTGGGGGTATTTTAAGTGCACGGATTGAACCGGTGAAGAGACTGAAACCATTAAATCTCCATGACCTGGAAGTGGATATTATCCGGGGAATATCCTACTCCACCCTGCTCCCTTCCCATGTGGCCATCCGACAGGCCCAATCTGCTGAGAAAAAACTGAAAAAGGCAGGATATGAAGTAGACATTGAGATAAAGTCAGATGATGATAACAATGCGCTTGGTCCTGGTTCTGGATTGTTACTATGGAGTGAGGTTAAAAATAAAAACATACCCTGTGTTGGTGCCAGTTCCCTAGGGAAACCCGGTAAAAAAGCAGAAATCGTAGGAATAGAAGCAGCAGAAGAAATTTTATCATTTTTATCAAGGGGAGCACCCCTGGACCGGTACATGGGTGATCAGATCATACCCTACCTGGCTCTTGTTGGTTCATCTTCTATTATTGGTTCATCCTCCATTGATGGTTCATCATCATTTAATGGTTTTTCATCCATTGCTAGTTCATCATCCTTTACTGGTTCATCATCGGTCCGGGTATCAGAGTTAACCCAGCACACCCTCACCAATATCTACGCTGCTGAAATGTTCACCGATAAAAAGTTCCAGGTAAATGGTAGTTTGGGGGAAATTACCACAATCAGTGTTTGAACCGTTACCATTTGACAAACCGTTACCATTTGACAAACCGTTACCATTTGACAAACCGTTACCATTTGACTATATAGTTTGAATAAAATTTTACCATCTTACCACATAGTTTGAATAAAATCAATTAAAAAAATAAGTAAGGGGATTAATCTCAGGTAAACTGATTTTATTGAATCCCCTAAATATCCATCTTTAATAATCAGCTTCAGTTAATAGCTTCAATTAATCAGCATCAGTTAATAGTTTCAATTAACCAGCTTCAACTGATCTTTACAACTCTCCAGGGTGTTTGATCAATTATTGCTCCAGATTTAATTGCATCAACGCTTATAATGAAATTGGGATTGTTTTTGAAAAGATCAGAAGGTATTCCCATTATTAATGTATTGTTTTTAACAATTAATGGAATATTTTTCATGGTTGTATTGCCATTTACATCCTGCTGTATCTGGGCAGTTCCATTGTGCACAGAAATATTCACCCTTTCAGTTCCACCAGTATTAAAAATATTCATACGAACATCATACACTGCACTTGAGGAAGGTTCACCCACTGTTTTTATGGATACCCATGAATTTCCATTAACAGAATTATCATTAACTTTCATCCCCACTGATATTATGTCCATTGATTTTTCTTTTCCCTGATATTTCCCATCACCGGCTGCATCATAAAATAGGTCGGTTAAATTTACAGAACCAGCAGCAAAATCACTAATTGATGAATTATCCGTGGACTTTGATACATTCAATGCAGGATACTTCGCGAATAATTCATTTTCACGCAGGAAGGACCGAAGGTATGATGAAGGGACAATTTGGGTCTTATATTCCTGGAATGATTGCTCTTTAAAACGTTGTTCTAATGTGGTGAGGTTAAACACAAACCATTCTGGACCATTTTCAACTCCCACCATCTGTTTCGGTGGGACCAGATAATATTCTGGATAATAACTCCTGGGACTGGGCCAGTTAGGTGGTAAATGTAACAGGTAGGTGTATTTAGTTCCATTGTACCCTGTTTCCTGGGTGACGTACTCTAGAAAACCACTGGTGGCCTGGTGATCAAACTGTTCATCATCTCCACTGGGATAAATGATAATTGTGGGTTTAAAATCTGTGATTATTGTCTCCAGATTCCCAGCCACGTTAGCACCGCAGTAAGTGGCATTTTCCTGGAATGCATATTGATAAGTTACCTGTTTGGAACCATCCGAAGCAGTGAAAGGATTACTGTAATCCCAGTTATCATTTAGAAGATTTCTCAAACTTCCATCTTTGTAACCTAGGAATGTAACGTTATCTTCACTCAGGCCCAGTGTTTTTGTCCCGTTGATTGTTTCATTATGTCTGGTAAGTGGTGAAGTTTTGGTGTCATTACCATCAGTCATCACCACCACCTTAACTGGTATATGGTTCTCCACTGCGTAACGAATTACCCCTCCATTGCAGATGGCCTCATCATCAGGGTGAGGTGCCACAATCATCACCCGGTCTCCTGAGTTCATCGAAGGTCCTGCAGGAAAATCTGGAGGATAAAATGGGAGTTGTGAGTATGAAAACGCCATTGTAGTTAAAGAAACTATCAAAACTAATAACAGAATTAATTTATATTTTAGATCCATGTAAAACTCCTTCAATCAATTTTAGGTTAGAGATTAAGTCTTTTGAATATTAAGAGTGTCCTTTTGAATAATTAATTTATTTTCAGGTCGGTTTGTGAATTAATTACGTGTGAAAATTTCTTAAGTTCATGTAATGGTAATTTAATAAAAAATTATTTAATAAAAAAAATAATAGGTATACAATTCCATTTATAATTTACCTTTATAGTGTATGCATTCTCCGGATATGACTTTTTGCAAGCTACCATCGTCCATTTCCAGGATAAGAATTCCTTCTTTGCTTATACCTACTGCTTCTCCTCGAACTGTTCTGCCTTTCTGGTGAACTTCCACATACGATCCAATGGTTTTGGAAAGCCTTCGCCACTGGTTAAGAATTTCTGTTAATTGGCCCTGTGTAAACTCATTGTAAAGGTTTTCAAAGTTCACCATGAAATCCTGCACCAGTTTTACTCCAGGAATTTCCTTATCCAGCTCTCTTTTGAGGGATGTTGCACCTTCTCGCAGTTTTGGGGGGAAAGCTTCCACATCGACATTGAGATCAATTCCAACACCAACCACTACGTATTCCAGTTCTTTGCCACGGGCACTGGCTTCAGTTAGTATTCCACAGACCTTTTTTTCGCCGATTAATATATCGTTGGGCCATTTTATGCCCACATCCAGATTACAATCCTGTGCCAGTGTTTCGGCAACTGCCACTCCAGTTACCAGGGTTAATAAAGGTGCCTGAGATAAGGGAATGTCTGGTCTGAGTATTATGGTCATCCAAACCCCACCTGAGGGTGATAACCATTTTTTACCCCTTCTACCTTTACCACTGCGCTGGCTTTCAGCTATGATAATGGTTCCTTCGGGTGCACCTTTCTCGGCCAGTTCTTTGGCAACTTCGTTGGTGGAATCCACTTCGGAGTAGTGATGAATTTCCTGTCCAATGAAGTTGGTGGTCAGGTCTAGTTGTATTTCGTAAGGTAAGAGCCGGTTAGGTGTTTTGATGAGACGATAACCAAGTTCAGGGGATGAATCAATTATGTAACCCTCTTTTTTTAGTGATAGTATTTCATCTTTCAGCTGGGTATCGGATATACCTGCATCTGATGTTAATTGGTCACGGGATACATATTCATCCTTTTGTGTACGGAATTTTTTTAAAATCTGTTTTTGGGGCATTGGGACCACCTTCCAATCCTACTGATTTAATCATTACACTTTTTATTAGTTTTTTGGTAAATTTTATTTATCATTATTTCTCATTTCTTTTGGTTAGCCATGGAACTGGTGATGTGGCTTGAAACAGCCGCTGAAACCGCGGCAACTCTTTTAGATGGTAGGAATGTTGATTTAAGTCGGGCTTCTTTTTCTTTGTCTTCCTTGATGACTTTTTCCATGTTGTCCATAATTTCCTTACGGTATTCATCCACAAAGTGTGTGTGTAACTTTGCTTCCCAGAAATTAGGGCTTAACATCATGGATTTATGGAAAGGAATGGTGGTTTTCACTCCCAGAATAATGTATTCCGAAAGGGCCCGTTTCATTCTGGTTATAGCTTCATTACGGTTACGTCCCCAGACAATGAGTTTGGAGATCATGGAATCATAGTATGGTGGTATGGTGTAGTTCATGTAAACCCCACTATCTACACGCACTCCCGGACCCCCGGGGGAGCGATAACCAGTTATTTTACCGGGGTTGGGTGCGAAATCTGCCAGTGGATCCTCAGCATTGATCCGGCACTCAATGGCATGACCCCTCACCTGGATCTCATCCTGGGTACAGCATAACTCCCGTCCTGAAGCGATCTTAAGCTGTTCTTTAACCAGATCTACTCCAGTGACCACTTCGGTTATGGGGTGTTCTACCTGGATACGGGTATTCATTTCCAGGAAATAAAACTCTCCATCTGAGTACAGAAACTCTACGGTTCCTGCATTGGTGTACCCAATTGATGAAGCGGCCTTCACTGCGGCTTGACCCATCTTGTTTCGGAGTTCTTCAGTCATAATGGGTGAAGGTGATTCTTCAATAAGTTTCTGGTGTCTGCGCTGTATACTGCACTCACGGTCTGCAACATGGATGGTGTTTCCGTGTTCATCTGCCAGGATCTGGAATTCAATATGGCGTGGTTCCTCCACGTACTTTTCAATAAAGACGGTGGAATCTCCGAATGCAGATGCTGCCACAGATTGGGTGGATTCCAGTGCACGCAACAGTTCATCTTCTTCGTACACTGTACGCATGCCTATACCCCCACCACCAGCCGATGCCTTAACAATTACCGGGTAACCAATGGCCTCTGCAATCTTAAGTGCTTCATCTGGATCAGTCACTCCCTTACTGTTTCCAGGTATTACAGGGACTCCTGCTTTTTCCATGAGTTTACGGGATTCAATCTTACTCCCCATTGCTTCAATTACAGAACCGGAGGGTCCTATGAGTTTTATTCCATCCCTGGCACATTCATCTCCCAGGTGGGAGTTTTCAGCCAGGAAACCGTATCCGGGGTGCAGTGCGTCTGCCCCTGATTTTTCGGCAACTTCCAGGATCCGGGGAATATTCAGGTAACTATCTGCCGGTGAGGGTCCTCCTATACAGTATGATTCATCAGCATACTTGGCAAAGAGTGAGTTTTTATCCGCTTCTGAATACACTGCTACACTCTTCACGTCCAGCTCTCTGCAGGCGCGCATCACCCTGATGGCAATTTCTCCACGGTTAGCAACCAGGACCTTTTCAAACATGATATCTTCCTTTGTATCTTAATCTAAAGTATGTTTATTAATGTTTTTTTGAATACTAATTACTTAAATTCCCTTTAGTCTATAATATCCCATTGTTTAATTAATTATATCTATTATCAATATCTCCTTAAAGATTTTATTGTTAACCATTAAAATCTGGAAATAATTATTTAATTAAATTCTGGAAATAAATTTTTTAATATATTAAGCAAGACAACCTTAAACAAGACAACAATTTAATTAAATCTAGACTTACCATTTAAAAATAAGAAATATCCTCAATTAACAGGATACAATCGATTATCCTATTAAATTTTAATGGAATACCCCATGATAACCAAGAAAAGACAGCTGGAAATGGCACTTCAGGATGTACCTCCCCATCCACATCCTGACCCTAACCTGGAACAGTACCACACACCCTCCATTATTGCCGCTGATGTCATCTGGAATGCACATGCCTGCGGTGATGTCCAGGACCTTAAAGTGGTGGATCTTGGTTGTGGGACTGGAATACTGGCACTGGGCTCGGCAATGATGGGTGCAGTGGAAGTTGTGGGTGTTGATGTAGATAATGATGCACTCCAGGTGGCAAATTCCGAGGCATTAAGGCTCGAAGTTCAGGACAGATGCCATTTTTTGAATATGGATATCAATGATTTCCATGAAATGGCAGATACTGTTATCCAGAACCCACCATTCGGGGCACAGAAAGCCAACCGTAAGGATGGTGATCGCAGGTTCCTTGAAAAAGCACTGGAAGTAGCTCCGGTGGTTTACTCCTTCCACCTGACCAAGACCAGAGAGTTTCTAGAGCTGATGGTGAAGGCACTTGATGCCAGTATCACCAATGTTTTTCACTATAATTTCCCCCTGCCACGCATCTATCAATTTCACCGGGATGAGAAAAGGGAAGTGGAAGTTGTTGTTTTGAGGATAGAGAAAATAGAATAAATTATTCATTAGACTAAATTATCTAATAAAAGAATGATCATCAATTTTGAATTATCTTAATTCAGTACCTACTACATGGACATGACAATATCATATGAAATGACCAAATATTTTTCACAACACTTTTCACTTGTAATATATATTCTCACTCAACCTGATCCAGCCCCTATATATTATAAGGATCAAAAACAGAAATTTAAGAATGTCACTTAACAACATTTCAATTTTCATACCTTCTTCTTTTCTAAGGGAAACAAAAGATTTAAAACTAAAGACATACAAAGTAGGGTTGATTGGCAGATCAGCCGCCCTGTTTCGGGTTACAAAAATCGTTGTTTACAGCGATACTGAAGACTCGGAAGACCAGAAAGGGGTAAAGTTTATTAGTGATATCCTCACTTATATGAATACCCCACAGTACCTTCGAAAAAAGGTATTTCCTATAACCAGGGAGTTGCGGAACGTAGGAATACTTCCTCCGCTTAGAACTCCACATCACCCCACTGGAGAACTCCACCAGGGTGATTTTAGACAGGGACTTACATTAAAAAGGACCAAGAAAGGCACTATTGTTGATATTGGTGCCGACCGGGATGCACTGTGCAAAGAAAAGCTCAGTGTAAATCGGGTATTAAGCTTTAGGGTAGATAAGTTAGGAAAGGAAATTATAATCACTCCTGATGAACCTCAAGTTTATTGGGGGTACGATGTACTGTCTACTTATAAGAGTTTAGATGACAGCATAGATATGTTAAAACCACGACCTGATCTGGTTGTGGGCACATCGCGCTATGCTGAACCCATCACTTCTGTTTTAAACGAAGTAAGAGAGGGGTTAAGGGGCTCCAAACACGCAGCTATTTTGTTTGGTGGTCCGTATTCGGGCTTACACGAATTAATGGGCAACCCCGGGGACGTACTGGACCTGGAGGTTAACACCATCCCTAATCAAGGGACTAAGACTGTAAGAACTGAAGAGGCAGTTTTAGCTACTTTATCAGTATTTAATATGCTAATGGATTAGTTATGCGTTTTATTGCTAACATGACATGGTTAGCAAAGCGCTAATTGGTTAATTAAAGCTAATTGGTTTAATTAAATTTTGATATGGGTAATGCAAATTATAATGCAATACACGCCGGTAGTAGAACACATTTATCGCAATGTATTATAGCAATGCGCTTTGGGCTCTTCTTAGAGAGAGTACACTATGATTAAATGATATATTACGTTCACAAATTTGGAAAAGTGGAAAATTAAGGATTTAAGGAGGAAATATTAGATGGCTAGACATCATCAACCTAGAAAAGGATCAGTTGCATTTAGTCCTAGAAAAAGAGCAGCCAGGGAATCACCCACTATAAGCTCCTGGCCCGAAAGGGAAGAGCCAGGTCTTTTAGGGTTCCCAGGTTACAAGGTGGGCATGACCCACGTGACTCAGCTGGATAACACTAAAAACTCACCCACCGAGGGAATGGAAATTTCCACCCCGGTCACTGTAGTGGAAACACCACCAATAGTGGTAATGGGTATCAGGGCTTACACCCGGACCAGTCGTGGTCTTAAAGCCATGACTGATGTTCTTGCATCAGAATTCGATGAAGACCTGAAACGGAAAATATCCGTACCAGCAGAATACGATTCCGAAGCACAACTGGCAAGTCTCAAAGAGAATTTGGATAAAGTTGTTGAAATCCGAGCACTCATACACACCAAACCCAGAATGGCCAGTGTTCCCAAGAAAAAACCAGAACTAATGGAATGTGGAATTGGTGGAAACAGTGTGGAAGACAAACTGGATTACGCTGCCGGTGTACTGGGAAAAGAAATTAACCCTGCCGATGTTTTTGCAGATGGTGAACACACCGATGCAATAGCAGTAACCAAAGGTAAAGGATTCCAGGGAGTTATTAAACGATGGGGTGTCCGTATACAGTACGGAAAAGCTGCCCGAAGTAGTAAAGCTCGTGTAGTAGGTTCCATTGGACCATGGACCCCAGCCAGAACCATGTGGACAGTACCCATGGCTGGTCAGATGGGATACCACCAGCGTACCGAGTTCAATAAGAAAATCCTCAAAATAGGAGAAGCCGAACAGGCAGATGAGGTTAACCCTAAAGGTGGATTCGTGAAGTATGGTCTGGTTAAAAACAACTACTTACTCCTGAAAGGATCATTACCCGGACCATCAAAAAGACTGGTCATGTTAAGAAAAGCATCAAGACCACACGGAAAACACGATGATGCTCCACAAATATCATATATCAGCACAGCCTCCAAGCAGGGAGTCTAGTTAGGATCAAAAAAGTGATGGGAATGACAAAGATCAAGGTTTACTCATTAGAAGGTAAAGTTACTGGCGAGATGGAGCTTCCAGAAATATTCGGTGAAGACTTCCGACCGGACCTCATAAAAAGGGCGGTCCTCTCTGCTCAAAGTGCCCGTATACAGCCCTGGGGAACAGACCCTATGGCAGGTAAACGAACTACCGCTGAATCATTCGGTGCAGGCCGAGGAGCAGCTATGGTCCCACGTGTGAAGGGTTCAAGACACCCCGCAGGTTCCAAGGGAGCTTTCGTGCCCCAAACAACCGGTGGTAGAAAAGCTCACCCACCAAGGACAGCCAGGATCATCCACGAGAAGATCAACAAAAAAGAAAGAAAACTGGCAATACGCTCAGCAATAGCAGCCACCACCAACCAGGAACTGGTTGAAGCAAGGGGTCACCGGATTGACAACGTACCTCAAATACCATTCGTGGTAGATGATGAATTATGCGGTGTCAAAAAGACCAGCGAAACCAGGGAAATTTTCAAAAACCTGGGAATAATGGATGACGTGGTTCGAGCCAAAAACGGTCGTAAAATCCGTGCTGGTAGGGGTAAAACCAGGGGAAGGAAATACAAAACACCCAAAGGACCCTTACTTGTTGTTGGAGAGGACAAAGGAATCAGTCTAGGAGCTAGAAACCACCCCGGAGTAGATGTGGTAGTGGTGGATAACCTCAATGCAGAACTCCTAGCACCAGGAACACACCCCGGCCGACTTACTGTTTACACTAAATCAGCAATAGAAAAACTGGGAGATTTATTCCAGAACTAGGTAGGTGTCATGAATGGATCCTTACAATATAATAATTAAACCACAGTTAACTGAAAAAAGCATGAACGCCATTGATTACAAAAACGAGTTAACCTTTGTGGTTAGAAGAACTGCAAAGAAAGCTCAGATCAAACAGGCTTTCCAGGAACTCTTTGAAGTTAAAGTGGAACGGGTCAACACTCAGATAAGCTCCCGTGGTGAAAAAATAGCCTACCTTAAACTGGCAGAAGATGCCAGTGCAGAAGACATTGCCGTTAAAATGGGCGTATTCTAGGGAGGATTAAATAATGGGAAAACGATTAATAATTCAGAGGCGGGGAAGAGGAACCCCCACCTACAGAAGTGCATCACACCGTTTCAAAGGAAAAATACAGTACCGTTCATACGATGATATAGAAAAAAATAGCAGTCTCAATGGAAAAGTAGTGGATATCTTCCACGATCCAGGTAGAACTGCCCCTGTGGCCAAAGTCAAGTTCGAAAATGGAGAACAGTTATTGATACTGGCCCCAGAAAGCATAGCTATCAACGATGAAATAGCATGCGGATTATCCGCACCCATAAAACCAGGAAACTCACTGCCACTGGGAGAAATCCCCGAAGGAACACCAGTGTACAACCTGGAAAGAAATCCAGGAGACGGAGGAAAATTCGTCCGATCTTCAGGTACTTACGCTTCTCTTATCACCCATGACGTGGGTAAAGCCATTGTGGAACTTCCCTCCGGGGAATTAAAGGCTTTCAACCCCCAGTGCAGAGCCACCATAGGTGTAGTTGCAGGGGGAGGTAGGAAAGAAAAACCATTCCTCAAAGCAGGAAACCGCCACTATGCTGCAAAAGCTAAAGGTAAAAAGAGCGTGGGAGTGCGTGGTGTTGCAATGAACGCAGTAGACCACCCACACGGTGGTGGAAACCGCCAGCACCCAGGAAGACCTACCACAGTCTCCAGACACGCCCCACCAGGAAGAAAAGTGGGTTCCATTGCTGCTAGGAGAACTGGAAGAAGGAGATAAGTTTAACTTATCCCACTATTCCATTTGGACTGGTTTAAGGATAAATTACGAGAATAAAATAAATGATAAAATAAAAGCTTTTTAAGGAGGAGGCTAATTGGCGAGGAAAGAATTCAAGTATCGCGGTTATACCCTGGAAGAGCTGCAGCAGATGCCACTGGATAACGTCATCCAGTTATTACCATCAACCCAGCGCAGATCCCTGAAAAGGGGATTCTTACCCAGGCAAAAAAAAGTACTAGAGAAGATACGAAAACTGAAAAAAGAAGGAGAAACGGGCGGACGACCTAAAATAATCAAGACCCACTGTAGGGACATGATCGTGCTACCAGAAATGGTGGGTATGACCTTTGGAATCTACAATGGTAAAGAATTTGTGAACGTCCAGATACAGCCTGAAATGATTGGCTGTTACTTTGGTGAATTTGCAATTACCCGACAAAGAGTACAGCACGGAGACCCTGGTATGGGTGCAACACGTTCATCCATGTTCGTGCCCCTGAAATAAGGAGAATTAACCATGGCAAAATTGAAATACGCTTACGAAGGATCTGGAAAAGTAGCCAAGGCAACTGGAAGATCCCTCAAGATCTCCCCCAAACACTCGGTGGAGATCTGCAGAGAACTCCGGGGCATGTACCTTGACGAAGCCAAGGAATACTTAGAAGATGTCATCCAGATGAAAAGAGCTGTACCATTCAAACGGCACAACAAAAAAGTCGGTCACCGAAAAGGACTAAAAGGATGGCCTACTGGTCGTTACCCTAAAAAAGCAGCCACCCAGATCTTAGATGTTCTGGAAAATGCAGAAGCTAACGCTGAATACCAGGGTATGGACACAGAAGACCTTAAAATAATCCATATATCCAGCCACCGAGGTTTCATAATTCGGGGATACATCCCAAGAGCATTCGGAAGGGCCACACCATTCAACACCCCCACCACACATATACAGGTAGTTCTAGGGGAGGCAGAGAGCGCATGATTGAAAAGGACTTTGTAACCGAGGGACTAAAGAGAACCAGAATCGATGAATATCTGGAAAAAGAACTTGACAGAGCAGGCTACGGTGGAATGGAAATACAGGTTACACCCCTGGGTACCATGGTAGTGGTATACGCCGAAAGACCAGGAATGGTAATCGGCCGAGGCGGTAAAACCGTACGGGCCATAACCCAAAACCTCAAAAACAGCTACGAACTGGAAAATCCCCAGGTAGAAGTTAAAGAAGTTGACGTTCCTGAACTTAACCCCAAAATCATGGCTCACAAAATATCAGCCATGCTCCAGAGGGGAATGCACTTCCGCCGTGTGGCATACTCAGCTCTTAGAAGAATCATGGGAGCCGGTGCACAGGGAGTGGAAGTAACCATCTCCGGTAAAATCAGAGGATCCCGGTCCGCATGTGCAAAATTCACCGATGGGTATATCAAAAAATGTGGAGAACCATCCATCAAATATGTGAAACAAGGATTCGCCACTGCACCACTTAAACCTGGTGTACTGGGAATATCCGTACGTATCATGCCTCCAGATGTTGTCTTACCAGATAAGGTGGACATCATCCAGCCCAAAGTGGAAGAACCAGTTGAAAGTAAAGCAGCCGAAGCTGTTGAAGCTCCTACTGAAGAAATCACCGAAGGATCTGCGGAAATCTTAGAAGAGATTACCCAGGAAGCAGCAGAAGAAGCCGCTGAAGTACCAGTGGAAGAACCTGCCAAAGATGATCTCAAAACCAAAGCCACTGAAACCAAGAAGGCAGCTGAAGAAAAGACCGAAGAAGTAGTCCAAAAGGCTACAGAGGTTAAAGAAGCTGTTGAGGAAAAAGCTACTGAGGTCAAAGAAGCAGTTGAGGAAAAGGCTGAAGAAGCAAAAGAGAAAGCTACCAAAGCTAAAGCTAAAGCTACTAAGGCTAAGAAGGCAGCTGAAGAAAAGACCGAAGAAGTAGTTGAAAAGGCTACAGAGGTTAAAGAAGCTGCTGAAGAGAAAGCTACCAAAGCTAAAGCTAAAGCTACTAAGGCTAAGAAGGCAGCTGAAGAAAAGACCGAAGAAGTAGTTGAAAAGGCTACAGAGGTTAAAGAAGCTGCTGAGGAAAAAGCTGAAGAAGTTAAGGAAAAGGCCGCTGAGGTTAAAGAAGCAGTTGAGGAGAAGGCTGAAGAAGCAAAAGAGAAAGCTACCGAAGCAAAGAAAAAAGCCTCAGATAAAGTGGCTGAAGTCACCAAAAAAGCTTCCGAAATCAAGGAAAAAGTGGAGAAATCCTAAAAGGATTTAATCCTTAGAAATCATCACAAATTATAAAAGGATGTATAAATATGGTTATATTAAGGAGTAAAGAGATACGTGAAATGGGAATGGAGGAAATCCAGAAAAAACTGGAAGAACTTCAGGCAGAACATGCCAGTCACATTTCCAAGAGTGCTGCCGCGGGGATTTACGAAAACCCGGGGAAGATCAGGGAACTTAAAAAAACCATAGCACGTGTCAAAACCATAATTAACGAAAAAAATAAGGAGAACTAAAATCGATGAAAGTCTGCGATGTTTGTGGTCTACCAGAGGAACTCTGCGTCTGTGAGGAAATAGCTCGAGAGATACAGAGTGTTAAAGTATTCACGGTGAGAAGAAGATTCGGAAAACTAATGACTATCGTGGAGGGAATAGATGAACACGATATTGACATTAAAGAACTCACCAAGGAACTGAAAAACAGATGTGCCTGCGGAGGAACGGCCAAAAAGGGCCAGATCGAACTGCAAGGAGACCATAAAAGGAGAGTCAAAGAAGTTTTAGCCGGAATGGGCTTTTCTTCCGATGACATCCAGGTTCGTTAGATTAAGGGGTTAACTAAAATTTAGCACATGGACTTGATTACTGTTTAATCATACCATGTTTTTTAAGATAAGTTAACCATGGTTTTAAGTTCAAACTTAAAAGACTTCTCAAATAAGATCATGAAAAGTCTTCTGGGAGATTAATCACTGGAAACAGCAGTTAACTCGAATGAGCTTGGCCTGTTTTTCGTGATTATTCACATAAAAATACTTTCACCACCCCATGATAACTATTACTCCACAAAACATTTTAAGACATGAACTGGTGGGGCTTGAAGTGGAAATCACCCACAGTTTGCATGGAGATCTAAAGGGAATTAAAGGATTCGTGGTGAACGAAACCAGAAACACCCTCACCATTGAAGATGGTGAAGGCATGGAAAAAATCATACCCAAAGGGAACGCAACTTTCAAGTTCACACTTCCCGATGGAGTTACACTAGAAATTAAGGGCGACATTATTGTTTCTCGCCCTGAAGATAGGATAAAAAAGAGATTTAGGAAATATTGGTGATAATATGGTTGGTATTGAAGTTACCGAACCCAAAGAAAAATGCAATGATCCTAACTGCCCCTTCCACGGGAACCTGCCAGTGCGGGGCCAGATCCTGGAAGGAGTAGTCACCAGTGACAAGGCAGAAAGGACCATAACCGTTGAAAGGAGTTTTTATAAGTTCATACGAAAATATGAACGATACGAAAAGCGAAAATCAAAAATAAACGCCCATAAACCAGACTGTATCCAGGTAAACATTGGCGATGCAGTGAAAATTGCGGAGTGCAGACCCCTCTCCAAGACCAAGCACTTCGTAGTGGTGGAGGTTAAAGGGGATAAAAAATGAAAGCCATCACATCAAACGTCAGTAAATCACTACCCATAGGCGCTCGCCTACAATGTGTTGACAATACTGGAGCCCGTGAAGTGGAAATAATTTCCGTCAAAGGATACAAAGGTGTCCGAAGAAGGCTGGCTACTGCCGGTGTGGGTGACATGGTTGTTATCACAGTTAAAAAAGGAACAGCAGACATGCGCCGGGAAGTTACCACTGCAGTGGTCGTAAGACAGAAAAAAGAATTCCGCAGGGCAGATGGACTCAGAGTAAAATTCGAGGACAATGCAGCAGTCATTATCAGTCCCGAAGGAGTCCTAAAAGGTTCAGAAATAAGAGGACCAGTAGCCAAGGAAGCTGCGGACAGATGGCCGTCAGTGGGAAGTGCTGCCAGCATTATTGTGTAGGTGATTAGATGTCTAAACAACCAAGAAAACAGAGGAAATTCCGTTATCAAGCACCATTACACATCCGTCATAAACTGATGAGTGTCAACCTCAGCCCAGAACTAAGGGAAGAGTACGAACGACGTTCATTACCAGTAAGGAAAGGAGACACTGTAAAAGTTCTCCGAGGTGACTTCAGGGATCATGAAGGTAAAGTGGAAGGAGTAGATCTTAAACGCTACCGAGTCATGATCGAAGGCCTCAACGTGCAAAAACCCGACGGAAATCAAGTTTACCATCCAGTACATCCATCAAACCTGATGATTATAGAAATGGATCTGGATGATGATGAAAGAAACGAGATATTAGAAAGGAAGGGATAAAATGGCCAAAATGGGATCAAGAAAACATTTAAAAAGGTTCAAAGCACCAGAACACTGGCCCATCCACCCTAAAGAGTTCACTTGGACTGTCAAACCTAGTCCAGGACCACACTCCATAGAGGGATCATTACCACTTCTAGTCATAGTTCGTGATATACTAAAAATAGCAGACAACGCCCGTGAAGCCAGGATCATTATCAACACTGGTGAAGTACTGGTGGACGGTCGCGCTCGTAAGGACTACAAATTCCCAGTGGGATTCATGGATGTAATCCAACTCCCAAAAAGTGGAAAAGCATACAGAGTAGTTCCAGATGAAAAGGGAGAACTTGTACTCCACCCCATAGAAGAGGGAGACACCCAGTTCAAACTATGTCGTATTGAGGATAAAGTCACCATCAAAGGTGGTAAAACACAGTTAAACCTCCACGACGGTCGAAACTATCTGACTGAAGAAGATTACAAAACTGGTGACGTGGTATTACTCAATGTGCCGGATCAGGAAATTAAAGATACCATCAAATTCGAAGATGGAGCTATCGGTCTTATCACCGGTGGTAAGCACATAGGTGAGAAGGGAACAGTTAAAGAAATTAACATCACTCGCAGTTCCATGCCCAACACTGTACTTATTGAAACTGATGAAACTACATTCCAGACCTTACAGGAATACGTTTTTGTCCTGGGAAAAGATAAACCAGTGATTTCACTACCTGGAGGCCAGTAGAATGAACCCTATGCAACAGGTACGCATAGCCAAAGCCACAGTTAATGTAGGTGTAGGTGAAGCTGGTGAAAGACTGGCACGAGCAGAAAAGCTCCTTCAGAGTATCAGTAACCAGAAACCAGTGCGAACTACTTCCAAGGTTACCAACCCAGAATTTGGAATTAGAAAAGGACAACCAATCGCCTGCAAAGTAACCCTTCGTGGTGAACAGGCTGATGAAACTGTGAAACTCATTCTTTCAGGAATTGACAACATAATCCGTCCCACTCAATTTGACAAACAGGGAAACTTATCTTTTGGAATACATGAACACATTGATATTCCTGGAATGCGCTACGACCCGGATATTGGAATATTCGGAATGAACGTTAACATAACCTTCGAAAAACCTGGATACAGGATAAAAAGAAGGAAAGTACAGCGGAAGCACATTCCTCAAAAACACCAGGTCACAACCGATGAGACCATGGAGTACATGAAGGAAAAATTCCAGATTCGACTAGAATCTGATAAAGAGGAATAGGTGATTATTTTGCCCAGAAAATACGGAAAGGCATCCAGGAAATGCAGAAGATGCGGAGACCACTCTGCACTAGTTCGAAGATACGGTCTAATGCTCTGCAGGCAATGTTTCCGGGAACTCGCCCCTAAAATAGGATTTAAGAAGTTTAATTAGAGGTGACAAGATGACTCTTATGGATCCTCTGGCCAACGCCCTAACTAACATGCGGAATAATGAGATACAGGGAAACAATAAATGTACAGTATCTCCTGCATCCAAAATGATTGGGCATGTCCTGAGGACGATGCAAAAAGAAGGTTACATTGGTGAATTTGAATTTGTCGACGATGATAAAGCAGGCATGTTCACCGTGGAACTAGAGGGAAATATAAACAAGTGCGGTGTGATAAAGCCTAGGCACGCCGTGAAAAAAGATGAATTCGAAAAATTCGAAAAACGATACCTACCATCCAAGAACTTTGGGATACTAATTGTAACAACCCCCGAAGGGATAATGACCCACAACGAAGCTAAAGAACGTGGTATTGGTGGTAGACTACTGGTATACGTTTATTAAGGTGATAAAAATGGCTTTAGCAGTGGTTTTAAGGGAAGAAATCCCAATCCCAGAAGGCGTGGAAGTCACCATTGACCAAGATGTAACAGTTAAGGGACCCAAAGGAGAACTCAAACGCAGGTTCAAACAGGGTAACGTCACCATCAAACAGGAAGATAACCTGGTGGTCTTGGAAACTCGCTTCCCCAAAAAGAAGGATAAAGCTATGCTGGGTACTATTAAGTCTCACATCAGCAACATGATCCAAGGATTAACCGAAGGGTTCACCTATAAAATGAAAATCGTTTACGCTCACTTTCCAATGACAGTAAAAGCTGCCAAAGAAAAGGTAACCATTGAAAACTTCCTGGGAGAACGATACCCTCGTACAGCCAAAATAGTTGGCAGTGCACAGGTTAAAGTTCAGGGAGATGAAGTAACTGTTACCGGTGTAAACAAGGAAGATGTAGGTCAAACAATGGCCAACCTTGAACAGGCTACTAAAATCAAGGGAAGAGACCCCAGGGTGTTCCAGGATGGAATATACCTGGTGGCTAAGGAGTGATCTTCATGAGGAAACCAAAATTCAGGAGACAGGAATGGCACAGGTACAAAAAACTGGGCGAAAACTGGAGAAAAGCCAGGGGTAAACTCAGTAAAGCAAGAAGGTACCAAGCTCGTAAACCTGCCATACCCACCATTGGTTACTGCTCACCCAGAGCTACCAAAGGACTCCATCCATCTGGATACCAGGATGTCCTGGTGTGCAACCTAAAAGAACTGGAAAATCTGGATCCTGCAACCCAGGCTGGAAGAATCGGTTCAACAGTAGGACTTAGGAAAAGGGAAGCTATGCTTAAAAAAGCAAAGGATCTTGGAATTAAAATCTTAAATTAATTAATTCCTTTATTTATTTATCCTAATCATAAAAGGCATTAACTTAATCCTAAAAAGCACAATCAAACATAAATATCCTAAAAACCTTCCCCTGTAATGGGATGGTTTATCATAGGAAATCAAGGGGCCCCTACAACACACTATAAGTGTTGAGGGCAAGTAAAAAAACAATAATGAAAAAAAATTCGGATGCAAGGGAAGTATCAGCATCCCCAATTCTTAATAATGAAAATTTTGAATTGGAAAAAAAGTTTTGATCGACCTTTTTCTAAAAGGTCGACATGGAGGTTTCTTTATGAATCTTACTACTCAAAAGAGACTAGCTGCAGACCTGCTCAAAGTAGGTGTGAACAGGGTCTGGATAGACCCTAACAATCTGGAAGAGGTTTCCCGGGCAATTACCCGGGAAGGAGTTAACAAACTCATCCAAGATGGTTACATTAAAGCACGACCCAAAAAGGGAATCAGCAGTTACCGATCAAAAAAGATAGCGGAACAGAAGAAGAAAGGAAGAAGAAAAGGTAGAGGAAGTATAAAAGGAGCTAAAGGGGCAAGAAACCCTAAAAAGCAAGCCTGGATGACAACCATCAGGGCCCTTCGAAAAGACCTCAAAGGCATGAGGGATGAACGAGAAATCAACCGCACCACCTACCGTAAGCTGTACAGAATGGCTAAAGGTGGAGCATTCCGTAGTAAATCCTACATGAAAACCTACGCCAGGGACCACGACCTTTTAAGATAACGGGGGAATAACAATGGCACAAGGATCAAGATATAAATTAGCATTTAAACGTAGAAGAGAAGGAAAAACCAACTACGGTGCAAGATTAAAACTCATCGCATTAGACAAACATCGTCTGGTAGTTCGAGTAACTGGTAATCACACCATAGCTCAGATAGTAGATGTGCAGATTGAAGGAGACCAAACCCTGGTCTCAGCACATTCCCAGGAATTGAAAAACATGGGATGGTTGGCCAGCGGTAAAAACACTTCTGCTGCTTACCTTACCGGATACTTATGTGGTAAAAAAGCTCTTAAAGAAGGTATTACTGAAGCAGTCCTGGACATGGGACTGGCAACTTCCACTAAAGGATCAAGAGTTTATGCAGTACTTAAAGGGGCAATAGATGCCGGTCTAGAAGTACCTCACAACGATGTTATCCTTCCTTCTGAAGATAGAATCACGGGAGAACACATTTCCCAGTACGCTGAATCATTAGATAAAGCTGAAATGGAAAAGAAGTTTTCCCAGTACATCCAGCGGGGATTATCCCCAAAGGACTTACCTGATCACTTTCAAAGTATCAAGGAAAAGATCGAAAAAGAGGTATCATAATGAATGATTATAACGCCGAAGAATGGGAACCCAAAACTAATCTGGGTCGCATGGTAAAGGAGGGTCAGATCACCAGTATCGATGAGATATTCGACCGTGGCCTACCTATCATGGAACTGGAAATTGTGGATTCCCTGCTCCCAGATCTCGAAGAAGAGGTCATGGATGTTAACCTGGTGCAGAGAATGCACAAATCCGGACGTAAAGTGAACTTCCGGGTTATAGTAGCAGTGGGAAACAAAAACGGTTACGTTGGATTAGGACAGGGTAAAGCCAAAGAAGTAGGTCCCGCCATAAGAAAAGCAGTGGACAACGCCAAATACAATGTCATCAAGGTTCGCCGAGGATGCGGAGACTGGGGATGTGTCTGTGGACGAGAACACACCGTACCCTTCAAAGTAGAAGGTAAAAAAGGCAGTGTTCGTGTAACCCTCATACCCGCCCCTGGTGGAGTAGGACTGGCAATTGGAAACGTTGGTAAAACAATCCTTGGACTAGCTGGAATCGACGATGTATGGTCCCAGACCATGGGACAGACCCAGACTACCATCAACTTTGCAGGTGCAGTATTCGATGCTCTCAAAAAGTTAAGCATGGTAAAAGCACCAACCAAAGACCTTAAAAAACTGGGCGTCTGTGTGGAGTAAGGTGATATCATGATTATAGCATTAAGAGTCAGGGGACGTACTGGAATCAAGGGAGACATAGCCGATACCCTGGATATGCTTCGCTTAACCAGAATCAACCATGCAGTCCTCTTACCTGAAAACGACAGTTACCTGGGAATGCTCAGGAAAGGGAAGGACTACATAACCTGGGGTGAAATAGACTCAGATACCCTAACCCAACTCATAGAAAAAAGGGGAAGATTCCCTGGAAGGGAAAGGTTCACCCCTGAAGATTTGACTGGAGACTACTCCTCAGCAGAGGAACTGTCAGAAGCCATCATCAAGGGAGAAACCACACTGGAAGAAGCTGGTTTAAAACCAATTTTCAGACTACACCCCCCACGAAAAGGTTACAATCACATTCGAAAAAGTTTCAAAGAAGGAGGAACACTGGGTTACCGGGGAGAAGAAATATCCCTACTCATCAAAAAAATGATCTAAATAGGATATCTGATCTAAATAGGATATCTAAATAGGATCATATTAGATCCTTTTAATAGATCATGGAATTAATGAGAGAGTTTTGCAAAGTGTAATTACTGCAAAATTTTAAAAACCCATTTATTCCTTTAATAATAAATGGAATCACAAATCAAGGTGTAAACATGATAAGAAAAGCCCGTAAAATACGGAAATTGCGTGGTTCTCGATCTGTTGGTGGAGGCTGTACTAAAAAGCGTAGAGGAGCCGGACACCGTGGTGGAAGAGGAAAAGCCGGAGGCCATAAACACATGTGGACCTGGGTAGTTAAATTCGACCCGGACCGATATGGTAAACACGGTTTCAAAAGACCACAAAAAACCATCAATAAATTTAAAACAGTGAACCTGGATTACCTGGATGATAATGCAGAAAAACTGGTTGAAAAAGAATTAGCCCAGAAAGACGGTGACAACATCATCATTGATGTCACTCAATTAGGATATGATAAAGTACTGGGAAGGGGAAAAATAACCAGATCTCTCACCGTCAAAGCACCTCACTTCTCTGCAAGTGCAGTTGCCAAAATTGAAGAAAAAGGTGGAGAAGCTGTTAGTCTCCAGTAGAATTTCTCTGTTTACCAGTAGAATTCTATATTAAAAAAAAATCCATGTTCCCTTATAAGGAGTGAAAACAATTGTTGAAGGAAGCTCTTCTACCCATTTTCTCATACTTACCCCAGGTAAAATCACCAACTTACCGGGTCCCGTTTAAAGAAAAATTAAAATGGACCGGAGTAATTTTGATACTCTACTTTGTACTTACCCAGATACCATTATTTGGTTTAAGTTCAACTTCAGTGGACCAGTTCGCCCAACTCAGGGCAGTAATGGCTGGTAGTTTCGGTTCCATATTAACACTAGGTATCGGACCCATAGTATCGGCATCCATCATACTCCAACTCCTGGTTGGAGGTAAGATCCTGAACCTGGATCTCTCACAGCATGATGATAAAGCATTCTACCAGGGAATTCAGAAGCTCCTTGCAGTCATATTCACTCTTTTCGAGGGCGGAGTACTGGTCCTTACCGGTGCACTTGCACCATCATCCCCAGAATTTGTCTGGATCATGATTCTGCAGATCACCATTGGAGGAATACTGATCATATTCCTGGATGAAGTAATATCCAAATGGGGATTCGGAAGTGGAGTAGGACTCTTCATTGCTGCTGGTGTTTCAGCACAGATAATCATTGGATCTTTAAACCCATTATCCTCACCAACCGCACCTGGAGTACCTTCTGGTGCCATACCCCAGTTCATATACTATTTAACTACCAGTCAACCAGATTTCAGTCTGCTAATACCAATTATCTCATTGATAGCAGTATTCCTGATAGTGGTTTATGCTGAGTGTATGCGAGTGGAAATACCACTATCATACGGTGGGGTAAAGGGAGCCAGGGGTAAGTACCCATTGAAGTTTATCTATGCCAGTAACATGCCGGTTATATTAACCAGTGCATTACTCTTAAACGTACAGCTATTTGCTGCACTGTTCCAGAAGTTAGGATTCCCTATTTTAGGAACAGTATCCAATGGTAAAGCCATTAGCGGAATAGCCTATTATTTAACCACACCCTATGGACTATCCAGTATTCTGACCAACCCCCTGCAGGTGGCAATTTATGGTGTGGTATTCATCGCATCATGTGTACTGTTTGCATGGTTATGGGTGGAACTGAGTAACATAGGGCCCAAGGCAGTAGCCAAACAATTACATGGAATGGGAATGCAAATTCCTGGATTCAGGAGTAGTCGTACCCAGTTTGAAAGAATACTCAAAAAATACATCCCTGCAATCACAATCCTGGGAGGTGCTTTCGTAGGCCTTCTGGCCTTTGGAGCAGATTTAACCGGTGCATTGGGTGGGGGAACAGGTGTTCTTTTAACTGTGGGTATTGTGTACAAACTCTATGAAGAAATAGCTCAGGAGCAGCTTATGGACATGCACCCAATGCTCAGGAAGTTCTTAGGTGATTAAATGAAAGTTGTTGTAGTTGCAGGAATACCAGGATCAGGAAGTACCACCGTACTTCAACATGCTCTTAAAGAAACAGATTATGTTCATGTGAATTACGGTGATGTCATGTTGGAAATAGCCCAGGAAATGCAACTGGTAGAAGACAGGGATTCCATACGCAAACTCCCTCCTGAAACCCAGAAAGAAGTCCAAAAAAAGGCAGCTGGGACCATAAGAGAAAGGGCGAAAGTTGCCAACACTATCGTGGATACCCACTGCACCATTAAAACTCCATCTGGTTTCTTACCAGGTTTGCCCAAGTGGGTTCTGGATGAATTGCAACCTGACATGTTCATCCTACTTGAAGCAGACGGTGATGAAATACTAATGAGACGGGTTAATGACACTACCAGAACCCGGGACACCGAACGCCTGCAGGACATTAACCTGCACCAAGAAATGAACCGGGCCACAGCCATGGCCTACGCAGTTTACACTGGAGCCACGGTTAAGATTATAGAGAATCACAATGACCATCTGGAAAGTTCAGTTGAAGAAATGAAAAATACTTTATCCTGAATTTTCAGATAAAACCATCCATATATAAACATTCAAGATAAGAATCCATAGATAAGATTTTATAAGGTAAGAATCATTTATAGATAAGACTCTTGGATAAGAATAAAATTTGAAATATATTGAATAAAAAAGTAAAAATTATAGGGTAATAACCCGTTATAATGAAACATTTGGGATAAAAACCCTTTGTGGGTATAAGAGGAACAAAAAATGGCATTTGAATTTATAACTCAACCAATATTTGGTGCATTGGACTTTGTGTTCCTGCCCCTGATCACCATGTTTGGCCCGATGTTAGGTGTGTTCGTAATATCCACCATAATAGCATTCTTCATAACCCTGGCCAACAAACTACTGGTGGACCAGGACAGGTTGCAGTTTTTGCAGAAGGAAATGAAAGTTTATCAGCAGGATATGATGGCAGCCCAGAAATCAGGGGATGCCAAAGCAATGGCAGAAGTTCAGAAAAAACAGGCTGAATTCATGGATCTGCAGAAGGAAATGATGATGAACTCCTTCAAACCCATGATCGTTACCTTCATACCCATACTGCTGGTTTTCTGGTGGATGGCTGCACAGCCAGCAATCAACAAATTAGTGGTTGAATTACCATCATTTGTATTCTACGTGCTACTGGTCCCACTGTTCCACATGTTTTACCACCAGTCACCAGGAGTTCCCTACATGGCCATTGAATGGTTGGGATGGTACATTCTATGCTCATTTGCCATGTCCATAATCTTCAGGAAATTGATGGGACTTAAAAGTGGGGGAATTTAATACAAACAGGTGTTATTAGTTCCAGATCCTCATTAAATTCTTTTAAAGGATTTAATTTTATTCACAGGATTTTAAATTCATTCACTTAAAATATTTTAAGACTTATATAAAGGAGATAATTAAAATGCCAGCATTAAGATACAGATCACGAACGTATAAAAGAACCTTCCGTAGAACCCCTGGAGGCAAAACTGTCCTTCACTACAAGAAGAAAAAACCTCAAAAGCACCACTGTGCTGAATGTGGTAAACTCTTACACGGTGTTCCACGAGGAAGACCTTACCAGATAAGAAAACTAGCCAAATCTAAAAAACGACCTAACAGGCCATTCGGTGGTAAACTCTGCACAGAATGTACCCGCAGGTTCTACAAAGAACAGGCCCGATCTCTTTCTGAATCTCAAGATAGTCAATCCCAGGATATTGAGGAATAGATCCTAAATGATCATAACCATCGGTGGACCAGCTGGAAGTGGAACCAGTACAACCTCCCACATACTATCTGAAAAAACAGGAATACCCTACATATCAGCAGGGGATGTCTTCCGACAGATGGCACGAGAGAGTAATATGGATGTACTCAAGTTCAGTAAATTCGCCGAAGGAAACATTAAAATTGACCAGGAAATAGACAAGAGGCAGGCAGAATTAGCTCGCGATGCTGATGATCTCATTGTTGAAGGCCGCATTTCAGCCTATTTTGTAGATGCTGATTTGAAGGTATGGTGCAATGCACCCCTGGATGTTCGCGCAGAGCGTATCAGCCAGAGGGAGAATAAATCCATAGAACTTGCCCGAGAAGAAATCATAACCCGAGAAGCTAGTGAAGCCCAGAGGTACCTGGACATACACAATATAGACATTAACAACATGGATGTTTATGACATTGTAATTAACACTCACGCCTTTCAGGCGGATAGTGTTGCTCAAATCATAGTAAAAGTAACTGAGGTGATTAGATGCCAGCAATAGAAGTTGGAAGAATTTGTATGAAAATCTCCGGAAGAGAAGCCGGTGAAAAATGCGTAATAGTCGAGATCATAGATGATAAATTCGTAGAAGTAGTTGGAAGTGCAGTTAAAAACCGCAGATGCAACATCAAACACCTGGAGCCATTGGACCAGGTAATTGAAATAAAGAGTGAAGATCCTGAGGAGATCAAAAAAGAACTCGATGCAGCAATTGCTTAAACACAATTTGCAGCATAATTAAATAAAAGGTTTTATTCACATGGCAGAACTCCTCCAAAAAGCCTACGGGGAAACAGATCCCCACTACGGCACCAAGCCAGAAGAAAGGCCCATTGAGGAGCACCTGTCCCGGGGTATTATCAACCTGGATAAACCCTCTGGCCCAACATCCCATGAAATCGATGCATGGGTTAAGAGGATTCTCCCCTGTGAGAAAACTGGTCATGGTGGGACCCTGGATCCCAGGGTCACTGGTGTGTTACCCATTGGAATTGACAATGCAACCAGAGCCATACAACTACTCCTGGAAGCACCCAAAGAATACGTGTGCCTCATGCGCCTCCATGAAGATGTGGGCGAGACCAGTATTCGTGATATTCTAGGGGAATTCACCGGTAAAATATTCCAAACCCCCCCAATGCGCTCTGCAGTCAAAAGAGAACTAAGGGTACGGACCATATACTACGTGAACATTCTGGAAATAGATGGTCAGGATGCACTCTTCCGTATTGGTTGTGAAGCCGGTACCTACATCCGTAAGTACTGTCACGATATTGGTGAAGCACTGGGATGTGGAGCCCACATGGCAGAACTGCGCAGAACCCGGGTAGCAGACTTCACCGAGGATGAAACCCTGAAGACCCTGCAGGATGTTAATGATGCCTACCATTACTGGATTGAAGATGGTGATGAAGCACCCCTCAGGGAGTGCGTGCTCCCCATGGAAAGAGCAGCCAGTCATCTTAAAAAAGTAGTGGTAAGAGATTCCGCAATAGATGCCTTATGCCATGGTGCAGATCTGGCAGCAGGTGGAATTCTCCAGCTCAGTGAAGGTATTAAAAGAAAGGATACCCTGGCGGTCATGACCCTTAAGGGTGAACTGGTGGCTGCTGGTGAGTCACTGGCCACCACCACTGAAATTGACCAGGCTGGTAGTGGAATCATGGTAAATATAAAAAAGGTTTTTATGGAACCAGGAACATACCCTATGATGTGGAAGTAAAAAAAATTTATAATCTACTCTTTACCTGGACTCCCACCAAACCCGCTATACACAAATAATATTTAATGGGTTTTTTAACACGTCTAATAAAACCAGTAGAATGTTCCATCTCACATTACTATTAACGTCTCGTACGAATAGAATGTTCCTTCACTATAGGATAGGATGTTTCTTTCATTATAGGGATAGGATGTTTCTTTCACAATAGGAATAGATGTTCCTTCACAATAGATTGTTCTACACACTATTGTCCAATATCACCAGATATTAGGTAAAGATATAACTAATTAGCAAAGAGTTTATATTACACAAACACAAGAATATAATCTTATGCCGGGATAGTCTAGCCTGGTAAGGCGCAAGACTGGAAATCTTGTGGAGCTTTGCTCCGCCTGGGTTCAAATCCCAGTCCCGGCGTTCATCAAAACATATTTTGTTTAGTAATATAGTTAGATGAAATTGTTGAATAATTGAATGACAATTGTAATGATCATTAAATCATAATCAATTCAAACTCAATTAAAAGGGGATTCAAGTAAAGTTTCAGACAACCCTAACCGGTTGTGACTGATGATCCGCATGAACCCCAGAGATACTTTAAATACAGTGAATATATTGGAGGAAATTTTAAATGGAAGAAGAATTCAAACACATGGTCCGGATCGCCCGTAAAGATGTAGACGGGAACAAGACCATAATAAACGCCATGACCGATATAAAGGGAATTGGTAAGGCATTATCCGGTGCAATATGCACTACTATGGATTTTGATCCAAACCAGCAAATAGGATATCTGTCAGATAAGGAAGTCTTACGCCTTGAAGAAGCCGTTAAAAATCCTAAAAACGGCAAAATACCTGAATGGATGTTTAACCGTCGTAATGACTATGAAACCGGTGAAACCGGTCACCTCATAGAATCAGATCTGGTAATGTGCCTCAGGGATGATCTCAACCGTATGAAGAAAACCCGAAGTTACAAGGGTAGAAGACACGAAGTGGGACTACCAGTAAGGGGTCAGAGAACCAAATCCACATTCCGTAAAGGAAGCTCCGTGGGAGTTAGAAGGAGAAGAAGAGGATAAACTCAGGAGACGATTAACATGGGACATCCAAGAAAGGCAAGGAAACAATACGATACCCCTTCACACCCCTGGAATGCAGACCGCATAAAACAGGAAAACAAATTAGTTCAGAAATACGGCTTAAAAAACAAGAAAGAAGTTTGGAAAGCCGAAACTATGGTTAAAAGGTACAGGAGAGACGCCAGGGAATTACTGGGTATGTCCAGTGAACATAACTCCACTGAAAGACAACAGCTCCTGAACCACCTGGTAACCATAGGTGTACTACCAGAAAATGCTAAACTGGAAGATGTTCTGGACCTGACAGTGGAAGATGTGCTACGCCGCAGACTACAGACAGTGGTTCACAGGAAAGGACTGGCATACACCGCTAAAGAAGCACGAGTATTCGTGGTTCACGGACACATCGCCATGAACAACCGAAAAATCGACTCCCCCAGTTACCTGGTGAAAAGAGGAGAAGAAGAACTAATCGGATACTATCCAGGTTCAGCAGTTATAAAACTCAAAATCCCTGAAACACCTAAAAAGGAAAAACCTAAAAAGGAAAAACCAAGAAGGGACTCATATCGAGGAAGAGGAAGGAGAAATAGGAGATAAGGTGATAACATGGCAGAAAAAACAAAAGAAAAATGGGGAGTAGCCAACGTTTACTCATCCTTTAACAACACCATCATCACCATCACCGATGTTACCGGAGCAGAAACCATCAGCCAGTGGTCTGGTGGTAAAGTTGTCCGCGCAGACAGACAGGAATCATCACCCTTTGCAGCAATGGAAGCAGCAAGTAGGGCAGCAGATGATGTTAAGGAAAAAGGAATAGTAGGTCTGCACATTAAAGTGCGAGCACCTGGTGGAAACGGAC